>NZ_JBYNSB010000025.1:0-128743 GCF_057785455.1 Mesobacillus sp. | reverse complement strand
GACTTAACCAAATACGAAAAGTGTAGGCGACTGTTCAGCCTCGACAAGTGCTGGAGGGCCAGCAGTTGAAGTCGTTCTTTGACTTCAGCGGATGGACCGAAGCAATCTCGAGAGGCTAGGAGCCGAAACTGGACAATGATCATTCGTTCTTCTGTAATTTCTTCTTACACAATTATCTAGTTTTGAGGGTACAAAACCTCAAACAAATAGTCTGGTGGCGATGGCGAGAAGGTCACACCCGTTCCCATACCGAACACGGAAGTTAAGCTTCTCAGCGCCGATGGTAGTTGGGGGTTTCCCCCTGTGAGAGTAGGACGCCGCCGGGCATTAAAAAAGAACAGCTGATTGCTGTTCTTTTTTAATGCTAAAATTCATCTCTTAATCTACATAAAGTGTCCCATCCTGCTGTAATTCCGCGTAAAACACTTCATCGATAGACTGGATACCAGCTTGTTTTAGCTGCTGATCAAGCCATATCTGATTCTTATTCATTTTTACCAGGTTGTTTAGATTTACTTTTCCTTATCTGCGACCAGCTCTGTTGAAAGCGGTACCCTATTTTCTTGATTACTGGCAATTTTCAGGTCGCTTTTTGTTACATATTGTTTAGTTTGTTTTTTCAACACAGAGAGTGCTATCTGTCTCAAAAAAAGCATAATCTACGTCGCTTATGGAAAAAAGTTTTTTTGACGCAGCATTGTTTGGAGGGAATCCGTATCCAGCCTTGTGGGTTTTAATACATTCTCCATAATTTTGCCTTATTTAATTACTGTGACGGGTTCTCCGATAAGCAGTTTTCTGGCTTTTTTGATTTTAAATGAAGTTGGTCTGTTAAAACGGTGAACGCTGCCCAGCCTACTAATGCGATCACGCCCTTTATAATGCTCACACTTTGATTGACAACGAGAGCCGCAGCTATCGAACCGAAAGCTATGGCAGAAACTAGATTGAAAAATGTCATTTGACTGATTTCTTTTCTGCCTGACCATATGGCCATCGATAATAATACAATATATCCAATGGCTAATCTAAGAATTAATTATAACTGATCCATTTTTATCCCGCCTTTATAGAATCAAGAATTATTTCCATGGAGGCATAATATTATTGGGTTTTTTACAATATTGTTCAACCTGGACCATAGTTTACTAATAAGAGTACGATATACATTGCTGCTTGTACCTCTGATTTAGGTTTTTTTTTGCCTTGGTTAGCGCCTATCTAAGTTCAACAGCTCTAAGCTCTTGAAATGATATAACAATGTATACATTAAACGCGCAACCAATGAACAATCATCAAACGTAAATCCGATTTATAACTTTATGCATAAAGTTACCTTTTCATTTGAGATACGAATATTGAGTGTTAATCTGATCCTGCAAATACATTTCATATTAAAACTTTGATAGAATATATAAATAATTATAGTAAAATGCAGGAGTGAAATTTCTTTTGAATACTACAGTGCAAACATGTGCCAATATAATTAAAAACGCAAAAAACATTGTTGTCTTAACTGGTGCGGGCATAAGTACTGAATCAGGTATCAGGGATTTTCGTTCGCGTACCGGCCTTTATAAATTGGCTCCAGAACATATTCTTTCACTTGATTATTTTTATGAAAATCCTGATGAATTCTATAAATTTGCATTGGAACATCTTTATCATCCCGACGCAAAACCTAACAAAGGTCATGAAATCCTGGCCAAATGGGAAAATGAAGGGCGGGTTAAACAGATAATTACTCAAAATATTGACGGTCTCCACCAAAAAGCCGGGTCCCGCCAGGTTATTGAATTCCATGGCACGATGAAAACTGCTTCATGTTTGAATTGTGGTTACCAATATACAACAGAAGCCATGATCACGAGAATGGGACAAACGAATACATACTATATTTGCGATCGTTGTGACAGCCTTAAAGAGGCAGCTCGCTATATAAAACCAGATGTGGTGCTATTTGGGGATACCGGTGAGTGGTTTACAGAAGAAGGCTTTGAATCCATACTAACTACTATTGAGAATGCAGATTGTTTACTGGTGCTTGGCACAAGTTTGAAGGTAACACCATTTTCTTTGTTTCCTCAGTATAAAAGCCCAGATGTGCCTATGATCATTGTAAATAAAGGTGACACACCATATGATTTTGCTATTGATAGTTATGTTATTCAAGAGTCAATTGGCAGGACTTTAATCCAAATGGATTCTTCCTAAATAGAAATAGTGCACGGTGTTCAGGACCGTGCACTAATTTTTTTAGCGAATCCGGTTATGCAAAGCCCTCTCAGGTAATGGGCGTTCTAATTCATCAATTTCATTTGAGAGTATATCGGGATTTTCATCTGCTTCTGGATTCATATCGCTTACATGATTCTCTTCACGTAATTCAAGGTCTATTTTACCTGGCTGGAATGGATTAGTCGGGTATTTTTCTTCCTTAGGCCTTTCGAAATTATATCCTGAAATTGAGCTATTTATCGGATTTTCTTTTTCTGCTTTTATTTTTTCGACTGCTTCAATGGCTTCCTGTTCATTCCTGTAAGATTTGAGGATGTGCTTTTTCTCAATCTCCATTTCTATCAGCCTCCTATCCTTTTTATACTATATACCCACAAAAAGTTTTTTGGTAACACCAATCAATTTCCAATCCATTTCGGTCTTTTTTATGAACCAATCTGGTAAAATATCTTAGAATACCTAGTTAAATAGAGGAATGAAGGGGAATCAGGAATGAAGAAGCGAATATTATTGATTGCCGGCGGAGTTGTTTTGTTTGTGGCCATAAGCCTGTTTGCTGCTGGGAATTATTTTTACAGTGTGGCAATTAATCGCAGCCATGATGCAGTTGATCTTCATGGCGGTGGAGAAAGTGTTACAGCTGCCGGTCTGGTTGGTGAAGAAGAGTACCAGGCTAAACTTGCAGAAATAATGGACTGGACTGAAAAACAAAGTTTCGAGATTGTTGAGATTACAACAACCGACCAACTTAAACTAAAGGCACGATTTCTTAAAAACAAGAACTCCAATGGCAAAGCTGTCATTTTGGCCCATGGATACAAAGGCAGCAGTGAGCAAATGCCTGGAATAACAAAATATTACTACGACCTTGGTTATGACATTTTAAAACCGGATGCCAGAGGACACGGATTAAGTGAGGGTGATTACATCGGTTATGGCTGGCACGACCGGAAGGATTATGTTCAATGGGTCCAATTCTTAATTGATGAAAAAGGTGAGGATTACATTTTCCTGCATGGTTTTTCAATGGGCGCGGCTACCGTGCTGATGACAAGTGGAGAAAATCTGCCTGAGCAGGTAAAAGGGATTATTGCCGATAGTGGGTATACTACTGTCCTTGAGGAGCTGACGCATCAATTAAAATATTTGTATCATCTCCCTGGATTCCCTGTAATGCAGGTGACAAGCGCCATAACGAACTTTAGAGCTGGTTACACCTTTGATGAAGCTTCTGCCCTGGATAGTGTCGCAAAAAATAAGCTGCCTTTGTTCATAATTCATGGAGATCGAGATGCATTGGTGCCAACTGAAATGGGCAAACGAATATTTGAAAGAGCAAAGAGTGATAAGGAATTGTGGATTGTACCAAATGCAGGCCATACAGAGGCATACACAATTGCCGAAGCAGAGTACCAGAAAAGGCTTAAAAAATTCCTTGAAGATGCTCTGCAGAATTAGGAGGATTAATACATGCAGGAAATTAAGAAAGTTGGACAGCGATTTTGGTATATGACTCCTGTTTCGGAAACTGACCGGCCTATATTAGGTATGGTTATTGGTGAAAATAAGAATTTAATGATTGATGCCGGTAATTCCGAAGCTCATGCAAAGCTTTTCCTTGAAATGCTAGGAGATAAAAATGTGAGCCAGCCGGATTTTGTTGTCCTAACACATTGGCATTGGGATCATATTTTTGGGTTATCAGGATTAAACAATGTTTTGTCCATTTCCTCGTCTATGACAAAGTCAGAAATGGAAAAGCTGCAGAGTCTAGCCTGGTCTGATGAAGCACTTGATCAAAGGGTTCGGGAAGGGACTGAAATTGAATTTTGCTCGAATGCAATCAAAAAGGAATACACGGACCATAGGGATATCAAAATCGTTTTGCCTGAAATGACTTTTGCAGAAACATTGGAAGTCGATCTAGGGGGAGTACATTGCATCCTTAAGCACGTAGGCGGCGACCATGCGCAGGATTCCGTCATTGTTTATATAAAAGAAGAAAAGATTCTTTTTCTTGGAGATAGCATTTACCCGGATATTTTTTCGAAGAAAGACAATTATACTCCATCTGCTATACTGGCACTTTTGAATGCTTTAGAGTCCTTTGATGCTGAAGTTTATATATTATCGCACTGGAAGCCTATATCAAAGGAAGAATTCCAAGTTGAGGCCAGGATGCGCAGAACAATGTCTTATTTATGTGATCAATGTAAAGGTGATTATCGGGCAATGTTAGATGCGTATGAGTTTAGTGTTAACCGGGAATTAAATGAAGATGAATTGAAAACACTTGAATATTTTGTAAATGGGTACGAACTTAACAATCAAGGGGAATAGTGGCAGTTTTGTTTGCCCTTTGGCAGTAAAGGGAACATGAAATCTTATCTAATGTAACAACCTATAAAGGACATAGTATAATTTGTCTCTCGTTACATATATCTCTAAAAGATGATGAAAAAGGGAGAGATCTATGATGCCGGTTGGAAAGCATGTAATTACAATGGATACTTCTATTGATGAGGTATGGACATTCGTGAGTGATATGGATAATTGGGCACCTTTGCTGCCAGGCTACATAAACCATGAAAAAGTAAGCGATCAACAATCGAATTGGACCTTCAAAGAAAATGTGGGAATCCTCAAAAAGAAAATAAATTTACAGGTTACAATTATAGAATGGGTGGAGCCTGTAAGAGTGACGTTTGATTTGAAAGGAATTAACGAAAATTTGTCTGGTAACGGATACTTCAAAGCCGAAATGATAGACCCAAATACGACTAGGATGACAGGCTACCTGGAAATGACGGCAGAAGGACCTCTTGCACCAGTCATGAACGCAGTGATGAAAACATCATTGCCAAAGAGCGGAGAAGAGCTGACTAAAGCGATCGCAGAAAAAATCGAGGAAAAAAAGGCTTTAAGATGAGGGAAGGGAGCATGCGAAAAGTGCATGCTCCCTACTTTTTTTCAACCCTAATAATACCATCGCGACGCTGATTCTTTTCAAAATAGACAATGACTAAGTCATCCAGATTAAGTTTCTGATTTTCAGAAATGAGTTCCTTTTTGAAGAAAATACTTTTACCGTCAATATCTTTTCCATAATAACCACTTTCGTCAATGTCGGTAATGGTATATTCCTGGGTGAAATATTCCGGTTTCACATCATTTGCAGTTTTTGCGGCCTCGTTAAACTCCAGTTTTAAGAAAATCAGCAGACCTAAAAGCGCAGTCAGCAAGATTAAGATAAGGACCCTCAACAAAAAAACCTCCATTGCTAAATACAAGAAACATTATATGCAGTGGATACAATGCAATGACAATAGTTTTATATAAATCGACTTCAGGCAGATTTGATATAATGTTAGGAAGAGCATTCAGGAAAGGTTTAAATGATATGACAGATAAAAAGAAATTGTACGAAAAGGATTTGTATGAACCGATCCGCAAGCATTTTATCAAGCAAGGGTATCGTGTTAATGGCGAAGTTCATGATTGTGACCTTACCGCAGTAAAAGAGACAGAACTGGTCATTGTCGAATTAAAACTAAATCTCAATATCGATTTGCTCCTTCAGGGGACTCGGAGACAGCGAATGACAGATCTTGTGTATGTCGCGATCCCAAAGCCAAAACGGATATCGAGGAGACGCTGGAATGATATTATCAGGTTAATGAAGAGGCTTGAGCTGGGATTGATTACTGTTTCCTTTTCGGGGAACCGCCGAATAGTGAATTTTATTGTCCATCCTGAACCCTATGTAAGTGGGCCGGCAAAAAATAGTCGGAAGAAGGCAGCACTTTTAGCGGAAATCGAAGGAAGAAGTGCTGACTATAATGTTGGAGGCACTAATAAAAGCAAAATCATGACAGCTTATAAGGAAAATTGTATCCAGATCGCCTGCTGCCTGGATAAGTTAGGGCCGATGTCCCCTAAAGCCTTAACCGCACTTGGTACAGGAGAGAAAACTCAGTCCATTTTAAATAAAAACTATTATAAGTGGTTTGATAGGGTGGAAAGAGGAGTCTATACGCTCAATGAATTTGGCAGGCGGGAAATCGGCGAGTATCAGGAACTATTAGACTATCACTTAAGCAGGATAGATGAAAAACTGGAAAAGTAAAAACTGGATAATATCTCCCACTTCTTGAAACTTTTGAGTTTTTGAAACGTATAGTTAAATAGTGGAGAAAGGGGACGGTCGATTGAAGAAAATCTTGATGAGTATTATCTTACTATTCGCTCTGCTTTCTGGCTGCTCAGACAGCTTTTCTGCAAAAGAAGCGATGGAACAGAATTTTGAGTACTACAATAATAAGAACTTTAAGGCTTATTATGAGATGCAGAGCACTAAGCTTATGGAAGAAACCATTAAGCATACGAAAATGAGCAGGGAAGATTTCATTCATGAATGGAAAAAAAGCTGGGTACCCGCTGTAGTCATAAAGCTTGAAGAGGAAAGATCGGGAACCGAAAACGAAACGATCATATCAGCAACAGTCCGTCATCCATCTACTCTCCTTAGCCCTGAAAAAACAACCAAAACGAAATATAAGCTTGTAAAAGAAGAGGGAGATTGGAAAATTGATGAGGTAATAAGCACTGAAGAGGTTGCAATGCCTAATTAGTTTTAAGCTCCTTATGAACATAAAACAGGCGCATGAACTCATTCATGCGCCTGTCCTCATTATTTCCGCTTTCCTTTCAAATCCACTCCAATAGCAGCACCGTTGCGGCTTGAGTCCGCAACTCCCTTAAAAATGCCATTTTCATGGTCGATCTGAATGCTTTGGACATTTCCGATAGTGGTTGATTCAGTACCGAAATTATGCCCCATTGCATTCAATTCGGCAATGATTTCCTTTCCAATTCCATCCTCAAATCGGTAGGAGTCCAGGTTATTAGTATAAATACGCGGCTCTTCAACAGCTGCCTTTAACTCCATATCATACTCGATCGCATGCAGGATTGTTTGCAGAACAGAAGTAATGATGGTTGGACCACCTGGTGAGCCGACAGTCAGTACCGGCCTGTCATTTTCATAAACGATCGTAGGTGTCATGCTGCTTAAAGGACGTTTATTTGGCTGGACTTCATTGGCACCTCCTGGTACAGCATCAAAGTCTGTCAGCTCATTATTCAGCATGATGCCATAACCAGGTACCATGATTCCAGTACCGAATAGCTGTTCAATGGTTGTCGTATACGATACAACATTGCCCCAGCGGTCGGTTACGCTGAAATGAGTCGTTTCTCCATATTTTCGATCGTTTGGCTGCGCAGTCGGGGTATAATCAGCGGCTTGTGTTTCGAATTTCCAAGGATCGCCTGCGGTCACATTCTTATTGACGGCATCCAAGCTGATTAGCTTTTGGCGTTCCTTTATATATTCAGGATGCAGCAAGCCCGTTGCAGGGACTTTTACAAACTCTGGGTCCCCGGCGTAAGCCGCGCGGTCAGCATAGGCCAGATGCATTGCTTCAGCGAGCAAATGGTATTTTTCCTTCGATCCTACATCGTATTGAGACAGGTCGAAATCATCAAGAATTTTCAGCATTTGCAATAAGAAAATTCCACCGGAGCTGGGTGGGGGCATACTGGCAATTTTGTAGCCCTGATATTCTCCCCAAACTGGTTCATCTACCGTTACATCGTATTTTTTTAGGTCAGATGCCGTCATGGAACCGCCAAAGTCCTGCACCACGTTCGCAAGAGCTTTTCCAATTTCACCATTATAAAAAGCATCTGATCCTTTTGCACGGATAAGTTTAAATGTTTTTGCAAGGTCCTCCTGTTTAAGGATATCGCCTTCTTTCAGCGGTTTTCCATTTGGTAAGAATACATCTTTGGCAGCAGTCCGAGATAGCATGTCTTTATTGTCCTCGATTGCCTTTGCGAGAACAGAATCAATCGGAAACCCTTTATCTGCAAATTTCACTGCTGGACCGATCAACTGTTCAAATGGCTTGGTTCCCCACATTTCATGTGCAGTTTCCAACCCCTTCAAAGTACCCGGAACACCCACAGCAGTTCCGCCTGTTGAGCGTGTTGCAAAAGGTATTGGTTTCCCATTTTCATCAAGGAACATATCAGGGGCCGCTCCTTGAGGAGCTCGCTCGCGGCTGTTCACAATGGTTGTCTTTTTCGTTTTTCCATCGTAGACCATCATGAATCCGCCGCCGCCAATTCCTGACATCATCGGCTCAACAACATTCAATGCGAATTGGATGGCTATCGATGCATCAATTGCATTTCCGCCTTTTCTAAGTACGTCAGCACCAATTTCAGATGCTAACGGGTGAGCAGTCGCCACCATGCCATCCTTGCCGAGATCTACCTGGCTGTACTGATTGTAGTCAAACTTCGGCTTCTTTGCCTGTCCAGCGAGTGGAAGTGTGCCAACAACAAGCAGCAAGGCAATCAGGGAGAAAAGCCCAGACTTCAAAAGTTTCTTCATTTTTTCCCTCCTCATTTAATGAATTCACCCTTATGGTAGGGAATAAAAGGATATTAAAGCAAATGATATATTAGAATTTACAGAATTTTGAATCTTTTATCCTATTCAAGTGAGGCAAAAGTAGTGGATTATGTTTCAATTTAAAAAGGGAATGGTATTAAAAGTGGATATAAAAAATCCCGCCTAAAAGGAGGGATCTTGACTTTCTATTTCTCAGAGAACATTGCTTCGACAAGCTCTGTTAATTCTTTAAATTCGTTTGCATTAGCTTCTGAAAGGGAAAGCAAGACACTGTCTATCAGGAACTTCCTCGGAGCCTTTGCATGCAGCAGCTCGTCCTGGATAAAGTTAAGCTTTTCACAATAATCATGCTGCCGATTATTTATTTTCTTGAGGCGATAGATGATTGATTTAAGCTTATTCCTTAGTTCAAGCTCTTTGTCGGCTGAAGCTGGAAGCCATTCATCCAATTTTTCAGGAGGCATCAAACGTTCACCGGTTTTAGCTGCCTCATCAACCATTTTTAAAATGAGCTGTACACTGAATCGAATTGCAGGCAGAGGATTTTCATTCCTGCCATAAGCATGGAAATAATAACGGATGTTTTGCTGTAAGACGCCTTTGAGCATGATGGCTGCATCAAGTAAGAAAGGATGCTTTTCCTCTTCTACTAATTCTGTCAGGCGTTCGTAAGTCCAGCGCAAATTTTTAAGCTGCCCTAATTCAAGGAATTTCTTCAGCTCATTGTCATTGGAAAATAGTACTTCCTCAAAAAGTGGGATGATATTATTCTCCCTGTTCAATTTCATCTGCAGCTCAATCTGCTTGATGAACAATTCCCGATCTTTAGTGTCTTTTCCTGCTATCAAGCCATTCCGTTCTTTTTCCATCTTTCGGTATGTCGTTCTGAAAATAGCCATGATTAATTCATTTTTTGAGGAAAAGTAATTATAAAAGGTACCTTTTGAAATTCCGCTGTAATCCAATATGTCCTGAATGGATGTAGCAGTAAATCCCTTTTCAATAAATAACCGATGAGCCATTTCAATTACGTGTTTTTTTCGATCATTCAAACCTATCACCTGCTTTTTGTACCGACTGTATAAAAAATATACTACATGAAATTTTCAGATTACACAAACCTTATTATAAAAGGGTTTTTAAGGGTTGCAAAAATTAGACCGATGGTATATGCTATTGTCTATGCGTATGGGATGGTAATGATAAAAATTAAAACTAAATAGGGGGAAATTTTATGTCTGATACACAAACAGCTTCTGTAAAGCCACCTTATGGAATACTTGCTGTATTGATTGTCGGCGCTTTTATTGCGTTTTTAAATAATACATTGCTCAATATAGCTCTGCCATCGATCATGAAAGAACTGGAGATAGGCGCATCTACCGTTCAATGGCTGACTACCGGGTTTATGCTTGTCAGTGGGGTAATGATTCCGCTTAGTGCTTATTTGATTCAAAAGTATTCAGTCCGAGTACTGTTTTTAACTGCTATGGGTCTTTTTACTGCTGGTACAATCCTTGGAGGCGTCGCTCATATCTTCCCGGTCCTTTTAGCCGGAAGGATGATTCAGGCTTCTGGTACTGCAATTATGATGCCCTTGCTTATGAATGTCATGCTAGTAAGCTTTCCAATAGAAAAAAGGGGAACTGCGATGGGGGTTTTCGGACTTGTACTAATGTTCGCACCTGCTATTGGTCCAACTCTCTCTGGCTGGCTAATCGAGCATTATGATTGGCGGATGCTATTCCATTTCATTACACCGATTGCCGTAGTTGTTTTGCTATTAGGCTTTTTCATGCTTAAAGACAAAAAGGATAAAGTATATCTTAAATTGGATTTATTGTCACTTACGCTTTCAAGCATTGGTTTCGGGGGACTATTATATGGTTTCAGTTCGGCCGGTTCAAAGGGCTGGGATAGCCCGCATGTATATGTCACGCTTACTGTAGGTGTAGCTGCATTAATCTGGTTCATCCTGCGTCAGCTAAATCAAGATAATCCAATGCTTAACTTCAGGATTTATAAGTATCCAATGTTTGCTTTATCATCTGCAATTTCCATGGTAGTAACGATGGCAATGTTTTCAGGTATGATCCTGCTGCCAATTTATGTACAGACCATAAGAGGCATTTCTCCTCTGGATGCTGGCTTGCTGCTGCTTCCTGGAGCGATTGTTATGGCGGTCATGTCACCAATCACTGGAAGATTATTTGATAAATTTGGCGGACGCGTTTTGGCCATCATTGGTTTATCTATTACTGTTGTAACCAGTTATTATTTCAGCAAATTATCACTGGAAACAACATACACACAGCTTATCATCCTGTACACAATAAGAATGCTTGGTATGTCAATGGTAAACATGCCGGTTTCAACGAATGGCCTTAACCAGCTTCCAGCACGCTATTATCCACATGGTACTGCTATGAACAACACAATGACTCAGGTATCAGGTGCGATTGGTACTGCCTTATTGGTAACCGTCATGTCAACTCGTGCGGAGACCCACGGTGCAGAATTGGCCGAAGAAGCGATGAAACAAGCTGCAGGGGCAGGAAATGCGGTTACGCCTGCAGCAATTGCACAAATGAAAGAACAAATTGCCATGAAAGCGATGCTTGAAGGAATAAATGATGCTTTCTTTGTTACTGTTTTCATTGCAGCAGTAGCCTTAATCCTCGCGTTCTTCATTAAACGCGCAACACAGGCAGAAGATACTATTGGACGTGAGCAGGCGGGAAAGAAATTAAATGAAGAGTTAGGCAGGAATTAAGCCTGCAAGGTCTCCTGGTGATCAGGAGGCCTTTTTTTATGAAAATTTATGCTTTGTTATAATTGAATTTGCGGTGCTATTTTTTAGTAGGGTGTTTTCACAAAGTTTGCTGCTTTCACCAATGTTGAATTAAGGATCCTGTTGATTGTAGTGAAAGGCGCGCAGACTCCTTCGGGATGAAGCGGGACAGGTGAGACCTAGGTAGAAATGGCCTGAGAAGAAGGGCCATTTTACCCCGCAGGAGCGCAGCGACGAGGAGGCTCACCGCACGACCCAAGAAAAATTTGCCCTTGAAAAAGCCGGCAATTGGGCTTTTTCATAATTTTTCAGAGGAAAGCGAAGCGCCTGGAACGGAAATCAACAGCCTTTTATTTCAAAGCCTTCTTTAAAAGACCATTTAGAAGGAGATTTCAAAAGCATATGGAATAGCAACAAAGTATTAGAATAGAGCCTTTCAATAAAAGTGAGTCTTACGCTCATTTAGACTTAACATAAAACAAACAGTAAAAAGGATGGTTAAAGTGAAACATATTGGTGAATTGCTTGCCCAAAAACAACTGGATGCATATAACAAACAGGATCTGGAACAGTTCTTATCAGTCTATAGCAATGAGGTAATCATTATTGAATTCCCTTCAAATAATGTCACTTCCCGGGGCAAAGAGGAAATGAGGCTGCGTTACGGAAAACTTTTCAAAGAAAATCCAAATAACAAGGCAGAACTTGTATCAAGAATTCTATTTGAAAACAAAGTCATTGACCATGAATTCGTCACCGGGAGAGCCAATGGTATTGATAAATATGCTGTAGCCATATATGAAATTGAGGGAGAAAAAATCAGCAAGGTCTGGTTCATGTAAAATATTAAGAGGTAAGGGATTTTTTCCATCATAGGACCTTGCATAAAATCGCTGTTAAAAATTAATAATGAAATAAAATCCTTTAGATATTCCTGAAGGTGAGGTAATTTTTATACCAGTGAAAGACAATCTTTACGAGGCGATTGATCCGCAAATAAAGGAAAGACTCCATGACGAATTAGACAGGATGAAATTCACCAAAAATTTCAGGTCAGCTACTGCAGAAGAATGGTATGTCTTTCTCCCAAGCTATACCGACCCAATAACAGGCGGTGCAGCAGGGAAGGTAATCATTCACTATGACTTGCTGGGGAATAAAGAAATTTTCATAAACACTACCATCATTTTTGATGATCCTGAACTTCACAAAGCAGCTGAGCATGTATTTGTATACGCCCTAGCTGATGAAATAATCAATGCCCTGGTCGGATATGCTGATACTCTTTTATCTGTCCATTCGGGACAAAATTCTTATCAAGCTGAATATAAATCATGAGCAACGAAAGAAGGGAAGAACTAACTTGAAAAAGGAGAAGACAGCGATTGAATCTGAAGCATCTTTATTTGGGTTAGATGAAGAAGTAAGTCTTCAATCAGTAAACTTCGCAACTACGGAGAATACATTGCTGAATGAACGATTTAATGAAGAAAATCCACAAGCACCGCTATAAATAAAAGCATAAAAGCCGGGCAATGCCCGGCTTTACTTTTCATGTTTGGCCAAAACAGCTTCCTGTTTATATTGATTTGCGAACTGATCCAGCATTTGCACAGAAATGGCGCTGTAACCAGAAATGCTTGGATGGACTCCGTCACTGTAGAGATGCTGCAGGTTATCGCTATTTATAATCTTAGTTGTCTGAACGACAACAGAATCAGGTGTTGTTTTAGCAACTTCATATATTTTGAGATTCCATTTTGGCAGCAGCTTGTCTGCCAGAGTGTAAAATTGATGGTCTGCAGGCATAGGATTATATAATTCCAGGAATACGATCGTCGCATTAGGATTCAGTTCATTTATCCTGGCTGCAATGGCAGTAAGATTTTTGCTGAAATCCGTTTGCAGAGTTTCAAAAGATGTTAAAGCACTATATATATCTGCTTTCTTGACAGCTTTGAGTACATCATTGCCCCCAACGTTAACAGTAATAATATTTGCTTCTTTAATCTCTGCGTCAAAATGGCCTTCCTGGATTAATTGGCTTAGCTTCCCACTGGTAATTCCAATGATTCCTTGATTATTTGATACTACCTGCTTCCCGGTCTTTGCCTGAAGGCCTGTTGAAAATTGCGTGACCAGGTTTTCTTCTTCAGCAACCCGGTAACCGCGGATAATGGAATCCCCAAGAGCCAGATGAGTGATCGATTGCTCTGAGGAGGTGCGATAAAAATCTATATAGGTAAGTTTATTGGTATTCGTACTCTTTGCGACACTTTCTTCCTTCATCTTGTTAAGCTGGTATTGAGGATAATAGATCCAGGCTGATACTGAGATGATGGCGAGCAGGGATATGAGCAGAAGATATTTTATGATTTTCATGATGTTCACTCCTCGATATATTTCTATTTTATCAAGGATTGGTGTGGAAATAATTAGGGGGGTATTTCCAATTTGCGGATTTTGTTCATTTAAGTCGAAAATTATGGGTTATCTCACGGCTGAAATTTGCTATAATTATATAATTATTATATTCAAGGAGTACAACGATGTACCAAACATATTCGACAAAGGAAAAAATAAAACAAATTTTTGTCATGTTGATACCTATTTTGATTACTCAGCTTGGCATGTTTTCAATGGTCTTTTTCAATACGATCATGTCAGGGAAATACAATTCTTCCGACCTAGCTGGTGTTGCGATCGGCTCCTCCATTTGGAATCCGATCTTCACAGGTCTAAGCGGAATCCTGCTGGCCGTTTCTCCAATTGCCGCTCAGCGATTTGGTGAGAAGAAGGGCAATGAAGTAGCTTCCATTCTCACACATGGCATTTATCTCGCATTGATGATCGCTTCATTTGTCATAGTTGCAGGAATCTTCCTGCTGGATCCTATTCTGTCATTAATGAATCTGCCGGACAGCGTCCAAAAAACAGCTCATGACTATTTGGCAGGATTAAGCTTTGGAATCATGCCGCTGTTCATTTTCAACGTGCTTCGTTCCTTTATTTATGCCCTGGGCAAAACCCAGGTCGTCATGTATATCCTGCTATTGGCGTTACCAGTCAATCTCTTTTTGAATTATGTACTAATTTTCGGCAGGTGGGGCTTTCCTGAACTTGGCGGTGCTGGTGCCGGGTATGCAACATCGATAACCTATTTCATTATTGCAGGCATGACAGCATTATTGATTATCACGCAGCGGCCATTCTCTGAATTTGTGGGGATGCAATATTTCAGGACGTTTTCTGGTGAAAAAATAAAAGAGATTCTAAAAATCGGAGTTCCGATGGGGTTATCGATTTTCTTTGAGACCAGCATGTTTGCAGTCGTCACTATCTTGATCAGCAAATTTAACATCACTACGATCGCAGCTTACCAATCGGCCCTGAATATTGTAGCATTCCTGTATATGATCCCGATGAGCATTTCAATGGCCCAGACTGTTTTGGTCGGATTTGAAGTAGGGGCTGGACGTTATAAAGACGCTAAGGCATACAGCTGGATGGGAATCTATTTATCCATCATCATAGCTGTGGTGGCGGGAGTGCTTGTCGTCATTTTCCGTTATAATGTCGCAGGCTTTTATTCCAATGAACCAGAAGTTATTGCGCTGACAGGGCAGTTTCTCATTTATGCACTATTCTTTATGATCTCCGACGCAATCCAGGCCACCGCACTTGCAGCCCTGAGAGGATATAAGGATGTCAACTTTTCATTTGTCATTACACTGATCGCCTATTGGCTCATCTGTTTGCCAGTAGGATATGCCCTGGCACATTATACAGCCCTGGGAGCAAGAGGCTATTGGATCGGTCTGACAGCTGGACTTCTCGCTGCAGGGGTTTTTCTCTCAATGAGGCTTGTATATATTCAAAAAAGGCGATTTGCTGTCTCTCTGGCAGACGCTGTGTAAAGGGGAAGTGGGGTTCCGTTATATTGGAACCTCACTTTTTATGCGTTTTTTTCAAATAACCGTAGTGTCAAAAAGCAGGTATGCACTAGCCCAAAAGCGAATATACGTTACATGGAGGTGCAGAATATGCAGGGTAAATCCTATTTAGATCTTGTAGTCGAAAACTTTACTAGCATCAGAAGGCAGGCAGAGCGGGCAATGGAACAATTGACCTTTGAACAAATACAGTCCAGCCCAAACGACGAGTCTAATAGTATTGAAATACTGGTTAAGCATATGTCAGGGAATCTAAGGTCGCGTTTTAGTGACTTTCTAACCGCTGATGGAGAAAAGCCGGACAGAAACAGGGATGGAGAATTTGAAGGAAGCTTCCAATCCGGAGAGGAAATGATGGAGAGCTGGAATTCAGGTTGGGATGTTCTGTTCAATACGCTTGAGTCATTAAGCGAAGAAGACTTAAACAAAACCGTATTCATTAGAAACGAGCCTCACACCGCCATGGAAGCTATTCAGCGGCAGGTCGTCCATCAATCGTCCCATTCTGGTCAAATTGTGTATATCGCTAAAATGATCAAAGACAATGGCTGGAAAACCCTAAGCATACCGCGAGGACAATCATCCCAGTTCAATGAAAAAATGAAGAGACAGTTTAAGTAGAAAATGATTTTTGTAATGAATACCAATTAGTAATTTCATAACTTGGTTCTGTTGTGATGGCTGTAAAAGACACTCACTACTGCATCCCGGAAACGAATGTCTTATAGGAAAGTTGTAAAAGACATTCACCCACACATTTGGGCAGCCAATGTCCATAAGAGTCGTTATTAAGGACACTCCTCCTCCTTTGCTTCTCCCACGGATGAACATCCATAATCAATTAAAATTGTGTAATATAATCGGTTCAAAAAAAGACCGTGATAAGAGGTAATACTCGTATCACGGTCTTTCAATATTAATTTACTGCTGTCTTCCTCGCCAGGTACTTTTTCCATTGGAATCGAATAAAACAGCCTATACAAAATCCAAGGATTGCAATAAAGGCTGCAAGTGCAACCATGATAGTGAAGATATGCCCAAGCAATGGTATTCCAAATAAATAGGATGCCAGACCGCCACCCAGACAAATAACGGAGATCAGCTGATTGAATTGCTGCTGCTCCCAATCTTCCGGAATATATTCTTTCATTGGTTTCTTCAAAAAGGATTTTGCGATTCTCATTATTGGATTTAAGCCGAATAGCAAACCAGATAAACCAGCGGCAAGAGGTATAGACAATATCCATTCAACACCTGTCAGCCAGGAAGCAATTACACTTAATACGATAAACCATTGATTTGTACGAACAAGAGGCTGGGGTATTGAACGAGGAGCTTCAGTCATTTTAATTCCAACCTTTCTTATATGTTTTATTGGATAATAGTTATTTTATATCATTTTGAAATATAAGTGAAGAAAAAGAACCATATTTCTTAAAAATAACCGTTTTGCTGAGATATGGAAAAGTCTCCCTGAATAAAATAGAAAATGAATGGCCGGAGTTTATTTCGGTACAAATATAGAGAGAACGATGGGGGAAATATGGAAAAAAAGAATAGGTTGGTTTTATGTTTATTGATCGGTGTGTTTTTAGTGATAGCTGGGTGCTCGGGACAGACTGCAAAGGAAGAAGAGCTGGAAAAGAAGGTCGCTGAGCTGGAGAAAAAAATTGAACAAGAAACAAAACATGAAGAAGAACAGCAAGAAGAACAGATTGAGCAGGAGGAAGAAGCTGTACCGGTTGTGGTTAATATTATTGACCCAACAACGCAAACTTTATTGAGATCACTTACTCCAGAAGAATTAGGGTACGGCGTGGATAATGAAAAATACAAAGCAGAATTGGAGAAATGGGCAAGGGAACTGGCAAGGGGAGATGGGACGAAGCCAGGATTTGACCAGCGAATGACACTTGATAAAATTGGGCCTGATGGCCAGGTGATAAAAGGTCAGCCGCAACGTATCCTTGAAGAGGCGGAATTAGTCGAAAAAATCTTTGAGGCCTCCGATGCAGGAGGGGATGTTGAACTCCCGCTCTATGTAACCGCGAGTGGCTATAAGATAGAGGATGTTACCAATCTGGGAGAAGTTGTAGTCGGTAAGTATACAACATACTTCAATTCAGGCGTTGCTGGACGGACAAAAAATATCGAATTATCAGCGGAAGCCATCAATAATATCATTGTTGGAAGCGGGGATGTTTTTTCGTTCAACACAACTGTTGGCCCAAGTGACGCTGCTCATGGATATCAGCCAGCAGAGGAAATCGTCAATAAAAAGCTGGTGATGGGCATTGGTGGAGGGATATGCCAGACATCCTCGACTCTATACAATGCTGTCGATATGGTCGGTGTAGGCTATGTAGAAAAACATCACCATTCACTAGAAGTTGGCTATGTGCCAAAGGGGAGAGATGCAACTGTATCTTATGGCGGCAAGGACTTTCGTTTTCAAAACACAACAGGAGTTCCATTATTATTGAAAACAGTTTTAAATAACGGTTCCCTGACAGTAGAAATCAGGACTGCCAAACAGTATGAGCCTTTGTTAAAGAAGAAATTCTAATGTGGGTTAAAGGCTGAAAAAAAAATCAGCCGAACGATGTAGACAGAATCAATCCAGCGTAGAATGTTGCCATTCAAGATTTCCTTTATTCTTAAAGTATGAATAAGGGAGGCGATCAATATGGAAATGAATCCACTGGTTTTAGAAAGTATATGGAAAATTAGAAAAGAAGCAATGGAGAAAGAAGCTGCATTTAAGGAAACCTACAAGCTGTATCCGGAGTTTCAAGCCGTGAAAAGGATGCTAAAAATAAATAACCAATAATCATAAATCCCTTGCCTGTTTGGCAAGGGATTTATGATGTCCGCTTTTTTTCTTTTACATCTACAAGCAAACCGCGTTTTATCCAATAATGTAAGTTATCCTTTGGAAAAACACCTCTGTGGACCGCATTATTCATCTTGATCACAACGCTGTTCTCATGTACCTCCAGCACCTTCAAGCGATCGGAATTATTCATATTAGGAGCAAAACCATGCCTGATTTCAAACTCCATATCATTATAATATTCCAAGCAAATACCTCCTTGTTTCTTCCAGTAACATTAGTATTTGCCAATTTGGCCCATTTTATCCTTGTTCATATTTCCTGGGCTGCTTATTGGCATAAGATTGATTCTTAAACACCAAAGACAGACGCAAAAAAACAGCCAAGGGAAGTGCCTCCTGGCTGTTTCTTTTTATAAGGGCAGAGTATTAACTGCTTAAGGAGCTAGAGTATCAGAAAGTTCCTACTCATTTACTCAATCACTCTTCAAAACATTAAAATACCTGGCCTCAGGGTGTGAAAATACGATGGCTGTAACAGATGCTTCAGGCTCCATCATGCAGCCTTCTGTAAGATTAATCCCAATTTCCTCTGGCTTAAGAAGTTTGAACAGCTTACGCTGGTCTTCTAAGTCAGGACACGCTGGATAGCCAAATGAGAAACGCTGGCCCTGATATTTTGCCGCAAAACGATCCTTCATCGTCATTTCAGGTGTGTCGGGGAAACCCCATACATCGCGCATCTGACGGTGGATCAATTCTGCAAAGCCTTCCGCAGTTTCTAGTGCAAGTGCCTGGAGGGCATGGTTTTCGAGGAAACGGCCCTGATTTTTCAGCAGTTCAGCAGCCTGGCGGATCCCCGCTCCCGCAGTTACAGCAAACATGCCAATATAATCAACCTCAGAGTCACTTACAGGTCTGGCAAAGTCTGCAAGGCATAATCCAGGTGAAACCTCCTGGCGAGGGAAGTCGAAGGTTTCGATTATTTCGCGGCTTTCCTCATTGTTGTAAATAAGCAGCCTGTTTCCATCCGATTGGGCAGGGAAAAACTGATAGACAGCAGCAGGATTAATCCAATTATTATCCTTTGCTTCCGCTAAAAGTGATTGGACTACATCATGCAGCTTTACTGCTTTTTCATCCTTTTCACGAAGCAGCAGTTCCACCTTGCCTTTAAGGCCAAGATGATGCCCCAACAGCATTTGCTGATTTATATAAGGCTCGATATGCGCTATAGAGTAAGATTTTAACAAATGTCGCTTAGTATCACTTGGAACATAAACCGGAGCTTTCGAAATCGTTTTGGGCCGGTCTAAAACAGCTGTTGCCGAGCTTTTCTCACGAACGAAGACTGGCTTATTTAGGGCAGCCTCTTGTTTTTGTTTCTGTTCCTCCACAAATTTCTCATATCCATCAGGTTCACGCAGCTGATTGGCAAGAGACAGTCCATTCATTGCATCCTTGGCGTAAAGCACAAGGCCATCATATTCCCTGGCTATTTTTGTATCAGTGAACTTTCTGGAAAGTGCAGCGCCTCCGACTAAAATAGGTACATTGATGCCTGCCTGTTTCATGTCATGTGCAGTCAGCACCATTTGCTGTGCTGATTTTACGAGAAGACCCGAAAGGCCGACGATATCCGGTTTCTCTTTTTTTATCGCTTCAACCAAGGCTGTCGGAGCCACTTTGATGCCCAGATCGATGACATTATATCCATTGTTGCTTAGGATGATATCAACCAGGTTTTTGCCGATATCATGGACATCACCCTTGACAGTTGCAAGCAGGACTTTTCCTTTTGTGGAAGCTGAATCAGATTTTTCCATATGCGGTTCCAAATAGGAGACAGCTGCCTTCATAACTTCCGCACTTTGCAATACCTCGGCAACAATCAATTGGTTGTCATTGAAAAGCCTGCCGACTTCCTTCATGCCATCCATGAGCGGCCCGTTGATGATATCCAGCGGGGCAGGGAAGGAGGAGAGAGCCAATTCCAAATCCGGAAGCAGGCCTTCTTTCGTTCCTTCTATTACATAGTAAGCCAGCCTTTCTTCCAAAGTCATATCAGGCAAGCCACTTTTTACTTCCTTCTTTTTATCACGATAGAAATCCGTAAACTCTGCCAATGTTCTGTCTGTTGTATTAAAAAGCAGTTCTTCTGCCATTTTTACTTCATCAACACTGATGGAAGCAAAACGCTCAAGCTTTTCGGTATTGACAATTGCATAATCCAGGCCGGCCTGAGTGCAGCGATATAAAAATACTGAATTCAAAACTTCCCGTCCAACAGGGGGAAGGCCGAAAGAAACATTGCTGATCCCCAAAATGGTTTGACATTCAGGGAAGGATTCTTTAATAAGCCTGATGCCATCCACTGTAGCTTTTGCAGATCCGATGTACTGCTCATCCCCGGTTCCCACTGGGAATACAAGCGGATCAAAGATAATATCTTCTGGTTGGACCTTATATTTGTTGACGAGCAACTCATACGAGCGGCGGGCGATTTCAAGCTTTCGTTCAGCTGTAACTCCCATTCCTATTTCATCGATGGTTCCGACTACTACGGCAGCCCCATATTGATGGATCAGGCGGGCCACAGATTCAAATCTTTCTTCCCCATCCTCGAGATTGATCGAATTGATGATTGCTTTCCCCTGTGAATATGTGAGGGCTTTTTCGATGACATTATCATCAGTCGAATCAATCACGAGAGGCACTTTAACCTTTTTGACGACTTCCGGGATAAAATCCTCCATATCCTGAAGTTCGTCCCGATCAGGATCTGCAAGGCAAATATCGATGACATGTGCGCCATTTTTAACCTGGGCTCTGGCGATTTCAGCTGCTTCTTCAATTTTCCCTTCAGAAATAAGGCGCTTGAATTTCCTTGATCCAATTACATTCGTTCGTTCACCGACCATGATCGGTCTTAAAGTAGGATCATCATAAATAAATGGCTCAATGCCAGAAACCATATGGCTATGATTTACTGCTGAATTGCGGGGGGTTTGCTCCCGCATTTTTTCAGCAATGGATTTAATGTGGTCAGGAGTTGTACCACAGCATCCGCCTACGACGTTCAGCCAGCCTTCGCGTGCGAAACCTGCCAGTTTTTTTGCTAGTGTTTCTGGAGTCTCATGGTAATTTCCTTCCTCATCTGGCAGGCCTGCATTTGGATAGCAGCTGACTGCTGAAGAAGACAGGGCAGAAAGGGAGCGCAGATGCTCCTGCATAAATTCTGGTCCTGTTGCACAGTTCAGGCCAATGGCAATCGGATTCATATGCTGTACAGATATGTAAAAAGCTTCAATGGACTGGCCGGCAAGGGTAGTTCCCATCGGTTCAATCGTCGCAGAAATCATGATGGGCAATTTCCTTTCCCGGAGCTTGAAAGCTCTGGTGATACCTGAATAGGCGGCCTTTACATTTAACAAATCCTGACTTGTTTCCAAAAGAAGAAGATCCACGCTGCCATCAATCAGTCCTAAAGCCTGTTCTTCGTATGAATGTGACATTTCTTCAAACGATGATCCTCCGGTGACGCTTAGGGTTTTTGTTGTTGGTCCCATCGAACCTGCCACAAACCGCGGCTGGGAAGGGGAAGAAGCTTCATCTGCAGCTGTCCTTGCCAAAAGGGCTGCTGCCTTGTTTATTTCATATGCTTTATCACCTATCCCATATTCATCCAGTACTAGCCGGGTTGCTCCAAAGGTATTGGTCTCCACTATATCTGCACCAGCATCAAGATAAGCCTTGTGGATTTTCATGATTACATCAGGAGCAGTAAGGTTGAGGATTTCATTACAGCCCTCATATTCCTCACCACCGAAGTCCTCTGCTGTCAGTTCAGCCTGCTGCAGCATCGTTCCCATCGCGCCATCCATGATCAGGATTTTTTTCTTCATCTGTTCAGTTAACGTAGTTGACATTTTGTTTCCTCCTCATTAGACGGCTGCTATATTCGTTGGCAAAACGAGCCAATTCAACGCTCATCTCGTAGTTCATAAACGGTGTGATCAAGTAGATGCCATTAAAAAGTTCTGCTGCAGCCTCGATCAATCCTTTTGTAATAGCGATGCCTTCCCGTTTTGACTGGAGTGGCTCATTATTAAACTTCGCCATCGTATCGAGAATTTCCTGTGAAATCTTGATGCCAGGGACTTCGTTATGCAAGAACTCAGCGTTTCTGCTGCTTGTAAGGGGCATCAGTCCAATATAAATAGGGACATCAAGGTGCTTTGTTTCTTCATGCACTTCCATCAGCAATTTTTCGGAAAAAACCGGCTGGGTGATGAAGTAATCCGCTCCACAGTTTATTTTTTTCTCCATTCGTAATACTGCCTTTTCAAGAGACCGAACATTCGGATTAAAAGCAGCACCGATAGAAAAAGCTCCTTTTTGTCCAAGATCCTTTCCTGAATAAGAGAGTCCTTCATTAAATTGTTTTATCATCTCAATCAATTCAAAGGATGATAAATCGAATACCGATGAAGCGCCAGGGAAATCACCAACCCTTGCCGGATCACCAGTAATCGCGAGAATATCATGCAATCCGAGTGTATGCAGTCCCATTAAGTGAGATTGCAAACCGATAATATTTCTGTCCCGACAGGTTAGGTGCACGAGGGGGCGCAGGCCGATATTTTCTTTCACCAGATGTCCGATTGCAGAATTTGAAATCCTTGGTGAAGCCAGAGAATTATCCGCCAGAGTCAGGGCATCGATTCCTGCTTCTTTTAACGCTTTTGCTCCTTCAAAAAATCGGGTCGTATCCAGCTTCCTCGGAGAGTCAAGCTCAACAATGACCGAAGGACGTTTCTTTACAAGCTCAGGCAGGGAAGGGACAGGCCTTGAAATCTCAGTTGGACGTATTTCAACACTGGCTTTTTTTGCCGTTACTTTCTTTTCATTCGCAGGTTTTAGGCCTTTTAGTTCCTGAGCGAAGGCTCGTATATGCTCCGGTGTTGTACCGCAGCAGCCGCCAATCAGCCTGATACCCTGGCTATGGAAGTTGTGGGCAGACTTTCTGAAATACTCAGGGTTTCCTTCATAGTGGAACCTGCCATCTGTATATGCGGGCAGTCCAGCATTAGGATAGGCAGACAGATACGCTTTTTCAGGCATCCTGACTTGCTCCAGGCTGGCAATCATATGATGAGGCCCAAGCCTGCAGTTTAGCCCTACGATATCAGCGCCGATCTGCTCCAATTTATCAAATACAACCTGGAGTGGAGTCTGATCCTGCATGATGCCAATTTCCTGGAGTGAAACCTGGGCTATGATTGGCAGATCCGTTTCTTTCCGGGCAATCGCCAGCACGGTTTCGATTTCTTCCATATCATAAAACGTCTCAAGGAGTATTCCGTCCACACCTTCGAGAAGAAGGCAATATAGCTGTTCACGAAAGCTCCTTTTTATTTCTTCGAGTGGAATCGCTGAAGGACGGATTCCACGATTTCCGCCAATCGTTCCGAGAACATATGCATTTTTGCCAGCGGCCTGCCGTGCAAGCCTGACCGCTGTGCTATTAATTTCCTTGACTTGCTCCTCAAGTCCATACCGTTCCAATTTTATATAGTTCCCAGCATATGTATTTGTCTGGATTAAATCGGCTCCTGCCTCTATATAAGCTTCATGGATGCGGATAATGTCTTCAGGATGAGAAAGGTTCAGTTCTTCAAAGCAAGTTCCGGCACCATAGGAATAGAGAAGAGTGCCGATTGCGCCATCAGCTATCAATATCTCATTTTCCAATCGTTTGAGAAAATTCATTTTACACTCTCCTTTACTTCAGTTTTCCTGGTGGCAGCTGCCAAGGCCTGCTTAATGTCGCTGATCAGGTCATCAGGGTTTTCAAGGCCGACCGATAGGCGCAGCAAGCCCTCGCTTATTCCGCGCTTTTCCCGTTCCTCTTGTGGCATAGCTGCGTGTGACATTTTTGCAGGATAGGATAGGATGGACTCAACAGCGCCAAGACTGACTGCGAAAACTGGAAGTTTAGTATTTTCTATGAAATTGCTTAATATCTGTTTGTTTTCTAATTCAAAAGAGAGAACCGCTCCTGGTCCTTCTGCCTGCCTAAGCTGCAGAGCATATTGTGGATGATCCTGAAGACCAGGATAGTAAACATTTTTTATTAATGGTTCATTTCTCAGGTATTCCGCTACCCTTAATGCACTTTCCTGTGATTGCTTCATCCTGACTGACAAGGTTTTGATGCCCCGCATGACAAGCCAGGCATCCTGTACACCCAGTACGGCTCCAAAGGAATTTTGCAGGGAATAAAGCCGTTCACCCAGTTCTTTATCCTTTACAACTGCCAGTCCGGCAACTGTATCACTATGTCCTGAAAGGAATTTCGTTGCACTATGCAGGACAAGATCTGCTCCTGATTCAAGCGGTCTTTGCAAAAATGGAGTCAAGAAAGTATTATCGACAAACGAATATGCACCATGATCCTTCGCAAGTCTGCAGATGGCCTCAATATCCGTAACCTTCAGCAATGGATTCGAGGGCGTTTCTATATAAAATAAAGCTGTATTTGGCTTAATGGCATTTTTAACTGCTGTTATATCCGTCATCTCCACAAAGGTATGCTCTATACCGAAGCGGTTAAGCACCTGGGTGACCATTCGATAGGTTCCTCCATATACATCCTCAGTTATGACTACATGGTCGCCCTGAGAAAGAAGGAGAAAGGCGGTCGAAATGGCAGCCATACCGGAGGAAAAAGCAAAACCTCTTGCACCTCCTTCAAGGCTGGCGATGACATCTTCGAGCGCTTCCCGGGTAGGGTTTAAGCTTCTGCTGTAGTCATATTTGCCGAACTTGTCGACTGATGCCTGATGAAAGGTAGAGGCATGCTGAATCGGAACGCTGACACCGCCAGTAGCAGGGTCGAATTTATGCTTGTTATGCAATAGCTTTGTTTCAAATGTGTAAGATTGACTCATGCGTTCGCCTCCTGTTCAGCTTTTGAAAAAGCGCTGTTCAAATCCGCAATCAAATCGTCTGCATCTTCAATGCCAACCGAGAAACGGAGAAGCCGATCACAAACGCCAATTTCTTCACGGATTTCAGCAGGGATGTCTGCATGTGTCTGAGTTGCAGGGTATGTAATAAAGCTTTCGACACCGCCTAGGCTTTCGGCAAATGTAATGGTCGACAAGCTTTGTAAAAAAGGATTCACCATTGAAGGGGATTGAACCCTGAAGGAAATCATTCCGCCTCTGCCAGGATAGAGCACGTCACTGACAGCATCATGTTCCTTTAAATATTCTACCAGCTGTCTGGCATTACGTTCATGCCGCTCCATCCTTAATGATAATGTCTTCATTCCACGAATCAGGAGCCATGAATCGAATGGGCTGAGAACAGCACCGCCGCCATTATGATGGAGGAACAAGGAATCACACAATTCCTTGCCCTTTGCGACAATCAACCCGGCAAGGACATCATTGTGGCCTCCCAAATATTTAGTGGCGCTATGGATGACAATATCAGCACCAAGGGCAATTGGTTTTTGCAGAAGGGGAGTGTAGAACGTATTGTCAACAATGAGTAAAAGCCCATTAGCTTTTGCTATCTTTGCGATAGATTCTATGTCCGCCTGCTCCATAAGCGGATTTGTCGGAGTTTCAACAAACAATGCCTTCGTCCGCGGAGAAATAGAAGATTCAATTTCCTCTAAATTTGCCATATCTGCGTATGTACAGTTCAGCCCCCATTTTTTAAAGCCCTGCTCGAGCAATCGGTATGTTCCACCATATAAATCTTTTGATACTATCCATTTATCCCCATTCTGGAACAATGACAGGATCGTCCAGATAGCAGCCATACCTGAACTGCAGGCGAAACCCCGGTCTCCTTCTTCAAGATCGGCAATTGCTTTTTCAAGAATTTCACGAGTAGGGTTTCCTGTCCGGATATAATCATATCCGCTAGACTGGCCAATTCCTTCATGGCGATATGCGGTCGTTAGATAAATCGGGGGATTCACTGCCCCGGTAGCCGTCTCACTTCTGTTTCCAAGCTGTGCAAGCTTTGTATCAATCTTTGTCATTTTTCTCACTCCATCTGTTTAATGTAAACTCAATAAAAAAAAGTCTTCTATAAGAAGAAGACTTTGGAATTTACGAGCCATTCTCCTTATCTTCCAAGTTAACAAACTTGCTGGAATTAGCACCTTTTCAACTAAAGTTGAAGGTTGCTGAAGCTTCATCGGGCCAGACCCTCTGCTTCTCTTGATAAGAACTTATTCAATTATGAAATTTCTCTAAATATTACATCTCTTTTATGCGGATGTCAATCATTTTCTTATTAGCGCGTTAAAGGGCTGGTGTAGTTTCGTATAGAGATTAAGAGGTGATGCTTTTCAGAAGGAGGGGGCCAAGAGGTTTTATGGATTCCCGGGTAGCAAAAAAATTTTAAGTGGAGATAACCTGGAGATTCTTAAAGATTGCCTGTAAGGAAGAAAACTGCAAGAAGAGGGAATCTTGAGAACTTATATCTGCCCTGTAACGGAGAAATTTCTAAAAGGATGTAACCTATAAGGCTCTTAAAAATAGGGAAACTAAAGCATTATAGATACCAGAAAGTAAATAAAATACAGAAAGATATATAAACAAAAAGAACGTAGATTTCATTTTAAAACAAAAAAGCAGCCAGAGTAGGATATATCCCACCCGGGCCGCTTTTCAAAGCAAATAGTCTATTAATTCACACCGACTGCATCGAATGCTTGTTTAACAGAGTTAACTTCAGCAGATGTTGCACCATATAGGTCTGTTGCAGCCTGAACGAGACCTGCTCTGGCCTGGCTAAAGTTAGTAGAAGACGTGAAATAAACTGTGTTAGCGCGATAGAAGATTGCACCCAGCTTGGTCGTGCCAATTTCTTGAACTGTTACACCATAATGTGTGCCACCCTGGCTTAGAAGGTAAGCTGCTTTGTTGATAATTCCGCTGTTAGTGTGGACTCCGCCATTATCGGAAGTTCCAGTATAACGCTTTGAATAATGGTCTGGATCACCGTATTTAGTTGGATCACTCATTGAACGGAGCGCATCACCCGCTTTATTAGGTGTATAGATGTCCTCGCCGATTTCAAAATCAGGATTGTTGTTGTCATAGTATTCCATTAAAGTTCCAAAAATATCTGAAATCGCTTCATTTAAAGCACCAGATTCATACTGGTATACAAGGTCTGAGCTGAAGTCGGTAACCGCATGTGTTAATTCGTGAGCTACTACATCTAGTCCTCCTGAAAGCGGGATGAAAGTTGTTCCGTCTCCATCACCGTATACCATTTGCTGACCATTCCAGAATGCATTATTATAGCTTCTGCCATAATGAACTGTCGATTTAAGCGCAGCACCTTTATTGTCATAAGAGTTTCGTCCGAAAATATTCTTATAATAGTCATATGTCAATCCGGCATAATAGTGAGCATCAACAGCTGCACCATCATACTTAGCGTTCAGATTATTATCGGCATCCGACCATAAAGTACCCGGAGTGCGCTGTCTATTTTGTGCATCATAAGTGAAAACTCCTGAGCCGCGCGTATTATCCTGTAAATAATATGCACCATTTGAAAGCAGGGTATTTAAAGTTTTAGTATCACCTAGTACACCTACTCCTGATCCAACAGTGTTCGAGCCTGTTAATGAAGGGTCTGTCTTTCCTGCAGTATGAATCGCATTATATTTATTGATGATTTCGCCTGTTTCAGCATTAATGAAATATTGATAATTTCCTGGTTCTGGGCTCAAGAAGTTCAATGTCACATGATATGCATACACTGCTTGATCAGCAGTTGGGTAGATAACAAGGTTTGCTGATGGTGCCAGTTCATAAGTCGGCTTGAAGCCTAAGTCAGCTTCAGCAAGAGCGATTGCCTGTTTTTGTGATTTTTGACTTTGCTTTTTAACCAGCTTGCTGCCAAGCTCTTGACTCAAAGTACCGCTAAATACTTGAAGGACGCCGCTTTCATCGACTTTAGCAACCTGAGTAGAACCCCACACTGGCACTCCATCGAACAATTGCTGCAAACGAACCACGTCACCGCCAAGTTTATCTGCTTGTTCAGAGGTAACTGCAAATGAGTCCTTTGTGCTCAATTTATATTTTTGCTTTGAATTTTCAAGGTATTGAAGTACCACATCTTTCGCAGCTTTCGCGGAAGGGTTTGTCAGTTTGCCGGCAACAAACTCAGGTGTGCCATTGTTTTTCTCAAACTTTTTGGATTGTGAATCAGCCGAGGGTGCAGCGAAGGCAGATGCACTTACTAATCCACTTAATGCTAGACTCGCAGATAGACTTAAAGCTACGACATTCTTCTTCAAATAAAATTCCTCCTAAAATAGATGAAATGATGTGATCCACAAAATTATTTTTGTAGATTAAGATATTTATACTTTAATATTCTGAACATTTCAAACATTATCTCGCTTTTTGTCGAATAATCATGTTGGGAAATTTTTATCAAGGCGAATGAATGAATATAAATTACATAAAAGGAAAAAACAGGTAAATATAAGAGGAACGGGCATGCTGATAAAACAAATGATGCATAAATATTCATTAATATTTTTTGCATACCTTTGTACTTAGAACGAGTTATAGATTACTTTTAATCCATTTAGATAAAAACAATAAAAAAGAAAGGATCCCCAATCTGCAGCTTAATACCTTAGCTCATTTTACTGATGGAGCTAATTAAAGGGATTTCGAAATGTACTGGCGAAATTAACCATGTCGAAAGTATTATTTCGAATACATAATGGGAGGATAAAACCTTGAAAGAGTATTTGATAAATCTAGAGGAGCAAGTATCTTTGAATGTTAAAGCTTCAAATATAGATAGCAATAAACCTACCATCATTTTGATACATTTTAGCGGTGGTACCTCGTCCATCTGGAGTGGGGTTATACCTCGTCTAGAGAAAGAATTTAATCTGCTGGTACCAGATTTACGGGGACACGGAAAGTCAAGCTGCCCTGAAAAAGGCTATCATATTGATGAGATGGCAAATGATGTATATCATCTGTTAAGAAAATTTAATATTGATAGTTGTCATATTGTCGGAAGTTCAATGGGTGCAGAGGTGGGCGTCAGTCTCGCTGCCAGGCATCCAGAGCTGGTGCAATCCCTGATTTGCGAAGGCGCGATTTTTAATGAATTTGGTGAAAACGGCCTTTTCAATGGCAGCAGGGAGGATATTGAGCTGGAAAAAGAAAAGCTGCGGGCCAAATTGGCTGAGCGAAAGGAGGTAGTTTTTGATTCACATGAAGAATTTATCTCTTTTTATAGAAAGCCAATTGAAGATATGGGCTTATGGAATGAACATTTTCATGAGTTTATAAATAGCTGCAGCCAAGAAGGAGCCGCTGGCTATGTCCATTTTTACAAAAATCACGTAAGAAATGAGTATATGAATAAATATTGGGATTTGGATTTTGGAACTTATTATAAAAAAATCAAGTGTCCTGTTTTATTCATGCCAAGCGAGGAAGAGTGGAAGGACCCTAAGATCAAGAAATCACTAGATTACTTTGCAGGTCTGTTAGATACATATGAAATTAAATTATTGGACAATTCCCTTCATGCATATGTTTGGATGCAAATGCCGGAGCAAGCTTCAGCGGCAGTAAAGAGCTTTTTGAAAGAAACGATTTAAACAGGAGAAGGATGGCGAATTTGCCATCCTCCTTAAGGTAAAACAACTGGAATCAACTTGAAAAATTCTTCCTCATCATATACCTGGTAAAGTATCTTTTCATGGTCAAAGATCGCGTAGTAGGGCAAAGACTTTATATCTAGATCAGGGAATTGGGACCTTGCCTCATCTATCGTAACCACAGACATTGATTGAGCCTTATGAATATAGGAATTCTTTATTCTATCCAGTGCCCAGTTAGCTCCATGCTGTTTTTTGTCATATATCTCGAGTATTGCCAGGCCTCCTTTTTCCTCAGCCAGCTGATTCTGATAGGAAACCACCTTTTCAATATTGATTGGGAATGTGTAATGCACTTCCTGTTCATCATGGAATCCCCTTATTACTACAATTTGTTTACCAGAAAAATTATTGAATGTGTATTCGCCATTTAATAATGGTTCAAAGAGGAAGCTTCCATCTTCAAGATCATCAGTCCATTTGATTACCGCAATCTCGGCCTGGCGGGGTTCTTTTGAAAAATTCATCTGCAGCTGGCTAAAAGGCTTGATGGATTGAACAGGCGTATTTTTGAATAAAATTGGGGGTTCATCCTGGTCAATTACTACGCCGGTGCCTTTATTTACCCAATTGTAGTGCCCAGTTACAAATTCTACTGGCAGTCCATCGATCGAGAGTTGAAGAGTGGGCATTGAGCTATTTTTTTTCACAGATGACTGTTCTTCTTTATCAGGTTTATTTCCTTCTATTGAGAATATTGTGATCATGACCAGAAGCGCTATTGCGTATGGGAGAAATCTATTTATCATCCACTTTATGCTCCGATTCCAAGATTTTCTCTATTTCTTCATCTGTGGGTGGATAAGTCGGACGAATATGGTCAATCAACTGATCCACTTTGCGGTGAAGTCTGTATAAATCTATAAGTATAAAAACTAGCAAAACCACCAAAATCCAAAACATAGGTGCCTCCTTTAAACGTCTTTAGTTACAATATAATGGAAATTACATGTGGTGAATAGAGAATAATGGAATAACAGGGAATTTATCATTGCGCTTCCAATAAGATTAATATAGTATCTTACTGAATACTTATGGTGGTGTTGCAATGGAAATTACGAAACATTTGCTAATGAATTTATCGCTGCTGATCGTCCTGCTTTTTTTCGCTTATCTTTTTATTGAGCGAAAGACAGAAAAAGAAAAGCGAAAACGGCTGCAATTATATTATTTTATCCTTTCAGTTCTCACATGCTTTATTTTTTCCATTGAAGCGCAGGATGGCATTCGCTTTGATTTAAGGCATGTGCCTATGATTCTGGGAAGCCTATATACTGGCGCAAGTTTCTTGCTTGCAGCTGTGACAATAGTAGTGAGAGGAACTATGGGGATCAATGATGGATTCTGGGCCTCTTCATCCGTATATTTTCTGCTTGCCATTCTGTTGAAGCTGATTTACAAAAGGGGTTTTCACCGATTATCTTTGAACCAGCGGGTGGGAGTGTCCGTCCTGATAACTGTGATTACTTCCTTCGTTCTGATCCAATTGATTGGTGTTGTCAACAAGCCAATAGCAAGGCTGGAAGTATGGCTGAGTTTCATTGTTATTCCCGCAATTACAGCTTTTCTTGTGAGTTATTCGATCGAGATGATCCGGCAGACAATGTTGATGAGAAGGGAGCTTGCAAAGGCAGATAAAATCGAAGCCGTAAGCCATTTAAGTGCCTCAATATCTCATGAAGTCCGGAATCCGCTGACAACTGTGAAGGGATTTCTTCAGCTATTGGATGAGCAATCCTATCCAGAGGAGAAAAAGAAGGAATTCATCAAAATTGCTATAGAAGAATTAGACAGGGCCGAGCAGGTTATCAGTGATTATTTAACCTTTGCAAGGCCTGCTTTAGAGAAGGTTGAAAAAATTGATGTGGAAAAAGAACTCAACCATGTAATCAATATCCTAAAACCCCTTGCTAACTTGAAAAACATTTCGATCGTGTGCGATTACAAGGATTGTTTGATCATTTCAGGTGAGCCAGCCAAATTTCAGCAAGCTTTTATAAATCTGATGAAAAATGGGATTGAGGCCATGCATCAAGGCGGGGAGCTCTCTGTCCGCACTTTTAAAACAGGTCCTGTAGCCCATATCCTTATTTCCGACACCGGCGTTGGGATGACAGAGGAGCAGATTGCCCGGCTAGGCGAGCCATATTATACAACCAAAGGTCAGCGGGGCACAGGGCTTGGAATGATGGTGACTTTCAGTATTCTCCGGGCGATGAAAGGGAAAGTGGAGGTCAAAAGTGCAATTGGTAAGGGAACGACCTTCCATATCCGAATGTCCATGTTAAACGAGGAAAAATAGCGGCTGTTTTGCTCAGCGATTGATCTGAAAAATGTTAGGTATTTCATGTTTTCCAATACTCCAGGATGATCAATCCCATTGACAAATATACCCATCGTTGGTATGTTTAAAGTAGCAATTTGCACGTGCCAGGGTTAATGCATTTTGCTTATTCCAATGTATCAATACGTTTGAATGAGTCAGGCAGACAGGGACTAAACGTTGTGATTTGCTAATTTATTCAGGGCTTGTTCGGCCGCACTGGGAGGAAATTTTTTCATGAAAAATGGTAAAGTTAAATGGTTTAATGCAGAAAAGGGTTTTGGATTCATTGAAACTGAAGATGGCACCGACGTTTTTGTCCACTACTCAGCTATTCAAACAGAAGGCTTTAAGACATTGGAAGAAGGCCAGGAAGTAACTTTTGAAGTCGTTGAAGGTGCTCGTGGACCTCAAGCTGCTAATGTAACGAAACTATAAGCTCCATTAATATTACCTTTATAGCTCAGCCATCCGGCTGAGCTTTTTTAATTATTTTCCATTTCCTTGAAACCATACAAGCATCAAGTCCGTATGTATATTCATGATGTCTATGGGAAAAATGCAGGATTGATGGAAACTATATAAATTATTCAAGGAGGTATGCCAATATGGGAATTTTCATAGCTACGGCCGCTGGGGTAGCCATTGTCCTTTCATTTATATGGATTAAGAAGAAAGAAAATGAAAAGAAAACTTTATTAAAGGAAAATATTCCTGAGAATCTTGGACTCCTTCAGGGTGTGCCAGCAGACAAGATTAAATCCAAACTTGAGCGATCTCTTTCATATGAGTATTTGAATCAGGTGAAGTTGAGATTTTTGAGTGAGCATCCAGACATAACCGAAGATGAGTATGAATGGAGATTATTCGAATTAAAAAGATATTTCCTTATGAATTTAATACTGAAAAATACTCCGATGTTCAGTGCAGAGGCAGATGGAATTTGGCATGAGATGCTAATGTTTACAAGACAATATGAAAACTTTTCTGATAGATATATGGGTAAGATGCTGCATCATACTCCTAATGTAAATCCTGAGCCAGCACCTCAGGAGCGGGCCATGTTTGACTGGCTTTTTGCTCAGCTGTTTGAAATCACAGAATACTCCTGGAAGACGTGGGGCTCTTTTTTTCAATATCCGCTGTCTCAAGATTTCTTCAAGAATATTCGCAGCTTAAATGAAGCGGAGATAAAAAAGCTCTATTTTACAGTAAATGAAGAAAATGAAGAGTTAATCTCTTATTTAATCCAAAGACTTAAGAAGCAGGTAAGGGAATCAGAAGACATGTATTCGACCCACCGAAAAGGGAAATTTATAAGGCCCTCCAATTATGGAGATTTATCTTCACTAACTATGGTGATGGTATTCTATTCCTATTATTATTTTGATGAATACTGGATATATGCAAAGGAATATGCATACTCACAGCAGGCACAAGGAACATCAGGCTGCAGTGCAGTATTCTGCGGCTCTGGTGGAAACCATGACTCCAATGATGCAAATGGATGCTCTTCTGGAAATAGCTGTTCTTCAAGCAGCTGCTCCAGCTGTGGAGGAGGGTGTTCCTCATAGGAGAATGGGTTATATTAAACTCTGAATCTGTTTAGCATCTGAATTTTCAAGATGAGAAAAAGATTGTAATTTGATTGCAATGTGTCAATAGTAAGGAGTGATTTCATCCAAACTCTCACAAAGAGAAATTATACTGTTTCGTTTATATCATTAGCATTATGTTTGGCCACTGCGATATTGTTACTTATATTTTTTATAGAAGATAAAAGCTTGGAAAGCGCGGTTACTGACGAACTTGAAGAGACATTTGACACTGAAAAGATTACAATCAATTTCATACAAGAGTTAGAAAAAAGTATAGTTGCAAGTTATCAACTTGAAGGTTATGAGACGACCTTTTTAAGTCTCTTTGAAAGGGATAATGGAGATTTGACTCTTGTAAATACAAGAGAGGTTGAGGAATAATTCACCGAATTGATACGAATTTATAATAAATGGTAATAAAAAATAGAACCCAGATCCATTAGGTCTGGGTTACTGCAATTAATTAAAGGATTCGCCTGCCAAAAAGGAATCCGTTAGTAAAAACGCAGGTTTTTCCAAGGCATTTTGAAGTCATTTTCCAATAAGAGATTTAATCACATTATGAAGATTCCCGCCAGTCGCGATCCCCGAAAAATCCAATCCAAGCTGCACCGCAGTCTGCGCAACCTCTGGCCTGATCCCAGTCACAATGGTTTTAACGCCTACTAGCTTTAGGGCTTCGACCATTTTAAAAATCTGGTGGGCGACCATAGTATCGACCATTACAACTCCCGACATATCGAGTACCAGCGTATGGACTCCTGCCTGTACACTTTGTGCCAGAGTGGATTCCATTAAACCCTTGGCTCTTGCTGTATCGATATCGCCTATAAGAGGAAGGAGGCCAACACTGCTGGTTAAAGTAATGACAGGCGCACTGAGCTCCCGGATCAGTGTCGCCTGCGAAGATAAACGGTTCATCAATATTTCCATATAGACAATAATAAAGGTTTCAAATACGTAATCAAGCGTGTAATTGACTTTCTTTTCCCATAAAAATATATCATCAAGCGTGATATCAAGATCAGTAACTTTAACAAATTTCTGGATATATTCCCAATAAACTCGCCTGAATACTCCCGAATTCCATGCTACTTCTGTAAGCTGGGTCTGTGATTTGATTCTGTCAGCTGCCGTCTGGCTGGTCCAGGAAGAAATCGTTTCTTGCATTTCAGCTTCAGTTTGAAGAAGGGATTTGGCTACAAGGCGGACATAATTAGAATTTTGCTCCTTAACACGCTTCATTACTTCAACAGGTGCATCAGCTGAATAATCAGAGCCTGTTTTAACCTTCTGTCTTCTCATCCAGTCCTCGGTAAAATCAGCCGCACGTTCCACCAGGAATTGATATAGTGCCTCTGCTTTTTTGTCCATGTTCATTCACCAGTTTTCTTGAAAATTTATTACTACTTCCATTGTTGAAGATGATAGATGAAAAGTCAATTTTCAATGCGTTTTTACTTCCCCTTATTTGATGTCTATTTGCGGACATCCTTGACAGGAAAATTACGGTAGAAGTTTTATTGCTGATTTGATAGAATAGGAACGAATGTTCTGTAATATTTTCCTGTTATTTGATTGCCCAATACAATTTTCATTTTGCTATAATAATAGCATTGCAAATCTGACCAAAATTTAAAAAATAGATGAAAACTACAGGGGGGATTGGAATGAAATTTATCCATACTGGCGATTGGCACTTAGGCAAGCTTGTCCATGGAATTTATATGACTGAAGACCAGCGGGAGGTGCTGAACCAATTTGTTGATTTAGTAGCTGAAGAACAGCCGGATGCAGTCGTTATTGCCGGTGACCTTTACGATCGTTCCGTACCGCCAACAGATGCTGTGGACCTCCTGGATGAAGTCCTTTTTAAAATCAATGTAGAATTGAATACTCCTATAGTAGCAATATCAGGGAACCATGACAGCGCTGAAAGACTATCCTTTGGCAGCTCCTGGTATAGACACAGCCATTTTTACCTTACAGGGAAATTAACTGCTGATTTTAGGCCGGTGCATCTAAATGGCGTTAATTTTCACCTTGTTCCATATGCAGAGCCTGGCCTGGTCCGACACTTGCTCGATGATCCATCCATACATTCACATCAGGATGCCATGAAAGCAGTAATTGGAAAAATAGAGGAAAATCTCAACCCGAATGAGGCAAACGTTTTTGTTGGACATGCCTTTGTCCTCGGTGGTGATTCCTGTGATTCGGAAAGAACTTTGTCTGTTGGAGGTTCCGGCTGTGTTACCCAGGATTTATTCGATCCTTTCTCCTTTACAGCTCTGGGTCATCTCCATAGCCCTGATGCAATCAAACATGACAAAATCAAATACTCAGGCTCACTATTGAAATATTCATTTTCAGAGGCAAAACAGAGGAAGTCTATTTCTATTGTTGAAATGAATGAAAAAGGCGGCTTTGAAATGCGGTATCGCAGCTTGCAGCCTAAGCAGGATATGCGTGAAATTGAAGGACATCTGGAACAGCTGCTTGATCCTTCGTTTTATGAAAAAGAAAATACCAGCGATTATTTAAAAGTGACACTGCTCGATGATGGTGCCCTGATTGACCCTATGGGCAAACTCCGCCATGTTTTTCCGAATGTACTTCACCTTGAACGCAAAATTGAAAGCATTGACCAAAAGCAAAAGCAGAGTTTTACATCCATACGTGAAGAAAAGAAATCAGAGCTTGAATTATTTGAACAATTTTACAGTGAGATGACCACTTCCGAGTTCACAGATGACAAGCGTGGAATGATTGCTGATGTAATTAACAAGGTTCTAAAGGAGGAGGACAGATAAATGAAACCTCTGAAATTGACCATGCAGGCATTTGGGCCTTATGCGGGAACTGAAACAATAGATTTCAGGGAACTTGAAAACCGTACTATGTTTGTGATCTCCGGCAAGACAGGCTCCGGGAAGACAACCATTTTTGATGGAATCAGTTATGCGATTTATGGAAAGGCAAGCGGCGAGGACAGAAATGGTCCTGATTTACGAAGTCAGTTTGCGAATGAGGATTTATTGACCGAGGTAACACTAGAATTCTCCCTTCGCCAGAAAACCTATCGCATCAGCAGATCACCTCTTCAGGAAAAAAAGAAGAAAAATGGTGAGGGATTTACGACACTTGGAGCTAAAGCGGAGCTATACATGATTGATGAGAATGGAGAAGCGCAGCTGCTTGCGTCAAACGTGCGTGAAGTCGATGAGAAAATCAAAGAAATTATGATCATTGACAGCAACCAATTCCGCCAGATATTGATGATTCCCCAGGGAGAATTCCGCAAGCTGTTAACATCAGACAGTAAGGATAAAGAAATCATTCTTCAAAGGCTTTTTCATACGGAAATTTACAAAAGAGTAGAGGAAAAGCTGAAGGAAGAAGCCAGCATCCTGAAGAAATCGGTTGAAGACCAGGTCGAGAAGAGAAACTCAGCGATACGCGGGATCAAAGCTTCAGAAAACGAAGAACTTAAAGAATATATGGAAGCTGGCAGTGTGAACGACACATTGATGCTTCCTTTATTGAAAGATGAGATCAGTTTAATGAGCTCCAGGCTTCAGGAATTGGCGCAAGAACGGGCATTGCTCCAAAAAGAACGTGATGCGCAGCAGCAGCGTTTGTATGAAGCAGAGACAACTCTCAAGCAATTGCAAATGCTTGAGGATCTGCGGACGAAAAAGGCTGATTTAGAAGGCAGGCAGAAGAGCATTTCAGAGAAAGAAATGGCTGCTGAACTTGGAAAAAAGGCTGCGCTGCTGGCGATACAGGAACAATTGTGCTACCGGCTAAAAGCTGAGTGTGACTCGCTAAGCGACCAGTCTTCCAAAATCGCTGACAGGGTAAAAGGACTGACGGAAAAGCTTGCAGCCGCCGAAGCATACCAGCAAAAACAGATTGAGCGTGAGCCTGAACGGAGAGCTGCTGCCGATTTGGTAAACAAATTGGAAAATATGAAAGAGGATATTCATGCTTTTGCCAGTATCGCCAAACAAGCTGAGGAACTGGAACAGTCTTTGAAATTGACCAAGCAGCAGAGGGATCAGGCTGAAAATATGCTTAGTGCCGCTGAGAAAAAGCTGAAACAGCTACAAGCCGATAAAGAAGATGCCGAGCAGTCCCAGCTGCAGCTGATTGAAATTGACAGGAAGCTTGAGAAGTTAGGCCTTGAGATGGACAAGCTGAGGAAGCTGGAAGTACAGCTGCAAAAAGAAGAACAGGCAAAGCAGTTTTTTGACAGGAATAAATCATTGCTAACCAACTCAGCATCGAGACTTGATGACTCCAAGTCTACCATCCTTGAGCTTGAACAAAAATGGCTCCATTCCCAGGCTGCCGTTTTGGCTGCATCACTTCAGGATGGCCATGACTGCCCAGTCTGCGGGTCTCCCCATCATCCTAAGCCTGCCTCTGCGGCTGGGGGTTTTATTCCGACAGAGGAGGATTTGAAAGCGGCCAGAGAGCAAAGCAACATGCTAGAGAAGGAAAAAAGCCAGGCAGAGAAAGCGTTCATAGAAGCTGAAGCAAATCTTAATTCAATTGCCAGTAATATAGAAGACCTTCACTCTGAAATTCAAAAGTTACGTCCCGGCTTCGAGGATGAAGAACTGTCTGATCTGCTTATGCAGAATCATAGAGTCCGGGAACAGCTTCAACAAGAGCAAAAGTCCATATTCACAAAAGTGAACAGCCTGGATAAAATCAAATCAGAGCTTAAGAGATTTGAAGATAGCAAGGATAAACTATTGCAGCAAGTGAAATTGCTTGAAGAAAATTATCATCAGAAAGTAATTAAGTATACTGAAGCAAAAACAACACTTGAACGGATGACAGAAAAAATACCGGAAGAATTGCGCTCAGTCCGCGTTTTTGAGGCAAAGCTAATGGAGGCTGTTAACAAGCAAAAAAAGATGGAAGCTGAGCTGGAGCAAGCCAAAAAGGACTTTCAGGATGCAAAAGAACAGCTCGGAACCGAAAAAGCAAGAAGCGAGGATGCCCAAAAGCGGCTAACGGAAAAGAATGCTGAACTGCTTGCAGAGCGTGAAACATTCAAGAATAACATGGCCTCTCAAGGCTTTGACAGTTTCCAGGCTTACCATCAGGCTAAAAAGTCAGAGCATGATATCCAGGCTCTTGAACTGGAAATCCGCAGTTTCCGTGAAGAGCTTAGGTCGGTATCTGATCGATATACCGAAATGAAAGATATGCTCAAAGAAGTAAAAACACCTGACATTGACTCATTGAAGAATGTTTTCCAAGAGCTCAGTGAGAAAATCAGACAAGCAGATGAGGTGTACCAGGACTGCCAGATCAAGAAACGAGATAATGAAGCCATCCTGAATCTGGTCAAGTCATTGAACGAGCAGATGAAGGTCCTGGAAGAGCGGTACAAACTGATCGGTCACCTATATGAAATATCCAAAGGACAGAACACTTACCGTATTACCTTTGAACGCTTCGTGCTTGCTGCTTTTCTTGATGATATACTTGCTGAAGCAAATGTAAGACTGAACAAGATGACGAGCGGACGCTACAGGCTGTTACGAAAAACGGATCGTTCCAAAGGAAATGTCCAGAGCGGGCTTGAACTGCTTGTATTGGATTCTTACACGGGACAGGAACGCCATGTAAAAACCTTGTCAGGAGGAGAGAGTTTCAAGGCTGCTCTTTCACTGGCGCTTGGGCTTGCAGATGTAGTTCAGAATTACGCAGGCGGCGTCTCTCTTGAAACGATGTTCATTGACGAGGGATTCGGCACACTTGATCCCGAATCGCTGGATCAGGCAATCGAGGCGCTTATTGATATTCAAAGCAGCGGCAGACTGGTTGGGATCATTTCGCATGTTCCCGAATTAAAAGAACGGATCGATGCCCGTCTTGAAGTAATTTCTACTCAAACTGGAAGCAAAACTGAGTTCATGTTGATGAACTAATGGATAAATACAGCATCAACAGGACGATGATGCTGTATTTTTTTGACGCTGACAGAAAAAATAGCAGCAGGGAGAATAAACATGGATTTCGATGTGCAATTTTTATCATTTTATGTTGTAACAGTTGATGGAAAAGGCGATCAGGCAGATAAACGATATAAACACTTTCAGACACTTAATGAAGAAGAATATGAAAATAGCTCATTGAAGGATTTCCTTGATGGCGAATTTGCGAAGATAGTGAAGCGAAAGGTAGAGCGCCATCCAAAAACTGACGAAGTTCCTACGAAATTAGGCTATTTTATTGTCGAAGAAGGACATGACCTCACTTCTAACCCTAATTACAATCTGTTTAACAGGGTTCGATTTGCAGAAGCAAAGGAAGAGTTTCAGAATGAGAGTGAGAAATTCGCCATTGCCTATGTAGATACAAGTGCAGTGCGAGGCGGCGTGTTTATAGTCGCCCGTGCAAAATTGCGCAAGTATTTTGATGATGCCTTCGTATTCATCTTAAAATGTGATTTCGAGCCAAAAGTGGCATCTATTTCTGACGAGTCTACATTAATTCGCCAGGTTGAAATGGCCATTACCACAAAAAATATGAAATCAATTCAGTATCCTTACATGCCCGAAGAAGGGATGATCCAGGATAATGAGCTGAAAATCAATCAGGCTTCCCATGCGAGGTACTTTGAGGATTTCCTGAAATATGTTGAATACGGCCAATCCATGCCGGAAATCGTTAAAACACAGGTAATTGAGATGGTCAGGGACCATATGGAAGAAGTATTTGAGCCGGAAAGTGAGGAGCGTGAGCAGCTTGAGAATGCAATGGAAATTTGGGCTGCAAGCGAAAAACGGGAACTCCAGGAACGGTTTGAGCCTGAGCAGGTAATCGAGGCAGCAGCCCAGTTAATCGAGCACACGCCAGAGCTAGAGCTGAAAATGAAGCTTGACCATGTGTCAGTAAAGGGCTTGCTTGCCGATTTCGGCGAAAGTATTCACCTTGCCAAATTAAATGGCAAATATGTATTGATGATTGAGGCAGATTCTGTGACCTTTGAAAAAGGGTTTTCTCCAGTGGAGTTTGTCAAGCCGGCTGAGGTAGCGACTGTCATCGAAAGAATCAGGCAAAAGGGCTAAAAATACCATCTTGAAAGAGGTTCCATTTTTATGATGGAATCTTTTTTTATAGCATATTTTCATCTGTATTAGTATAATTGGAAAGGAATGGTATTTTTCAGCTTGTATAAACAAATTGCTTTTTCTTTACCAATAATTTTTTGGAGAGGATCTACTTGGATCTTATTACTCAACGCTTGTTAGTCATTTCGATTTTTATCCTTGTGGTTACTGCGATTGAAACATTGGCATACTCTACGAGGCTTTCAGGTGCCAGGGTAGGACTGATCGCGTCTGCAATCTCTTTGTTTAATACACTGGTAGTTACCAGCCGATTTTCGACAATGTTCCAGCAGCCGCTTACTGGTAAGCTAATAGCAGAAGTTCCAGAAAATGCAAATAGACTAGTTTTCCTTGAACATCAATTCCGGATTTTAATTGGATTCACATCTCTGGGCGTCATTATAGGTATATTTTTATTCCCTTCTTTTATAGCAATATTTTCGAGAGCGATTATACAGCTTTCAAATGAACGCGGGTCCGTATATGCTTTGACAAAAAAATGGTTCAACATAAAAGGGTTTAAAAGGATTATGAAATGTTTTAGACTTCCGAAACCTGCCTTGCTAAAAGGAATTACTAAACAAACCTTCCCTAAAAGGCTGTTTGCCGTGAATGTAATCATTACAGCTGTTTATACAGTTGGAGTGCTTGCTTCCATTTATGGTTCCTTGCTCACAGACCCAAAATATGCACCGGCAGTCGTTCTATCTTCTGGAATTATAAATGGAATCGCCACTATTTTATTGACGCTATTTATCGATCCTAAAGCATCAGTACTCGCAGATCGGGTCTCTAAGGATAAGACTCAATATAACTATTTGAAAAGCTATTCATTTGCGATGATCACCTCGAAATTCGCAGGAACGATTTTAGCTCAGCTGATCTTCATTCCCGCAGCATATTATGTTGTCTGGTTTGCAAAATGGCTGTAATTATGAATAACGATTGTAAAAATTAAAAGTAAGGAATGATGAAGATGGACACAAATGTACAAAATAGTATGGCATGGGATAAAAAGGTCGAGGAAAATGCTGTGTATACTATGGCAGTTTCTTCTGAATCAATCGATAAAGCAAGGGGAGGAGAGTGGGAAATAACGGTAACCGCTGGCAAACCTGTACCTAGGACCTGGTTCCCCAACTCATTAGAAGGGCTGAAGGTTCTGTGTCTTGCTTCAGGCGGAGGGCAGCAGGGCCCCATTTTAGCTGCAGCCGGGGCTGACGTGACTGTAGTCGATATCTCCAAAAAACAGCTGGAACAGGATGAGATGGTAGCACAACGAGAAGGACTCATGTTAAAAACCGTATTTGCTGACATGACTGACTTATCGATGTTCGCTGATGGAGAATTTGATCTTATTGTTCATCCAGTTTCTAATCTTTTCGTTGAGAATATCTCTAAAGTCTGGAATGAGGCAGCTAGAGTTTTAAAGGAAAAGGGTGTCCTCCTATCCGGCTTTGTGAACCCGCTTTTGTTCATTTTTGACGATGAAGAGGACCAGAAAGGAAACCTGGTTGTAAAAAATCACATTCCTTCCTCATCTTTGGACAATCTTACTGAAGAAGAGGTCACTGAGTATTTGAGCTCAGGTAACACCATCGAATTCGGCCATACACTTGAAAGCCAGATACAGGGACAAATCGACGCAGGTTTGGTGGTCACTGGATTGTATGAGGATGATTTTGGCGGCAGGCGGCCATTGGATCAATATATTAAATGCTTTGTTGCCACGAAATCGGTAAAGGTCAGGATTGACTGACAGATACATAAATAAGGCGCCGATTCCACAACGGAATCGACGCTTTTTTTCTACAGTATCATCTCTGACTGTAAGTAATGATAGAGAAGTTTAGCTGTATTATCGATTGATTCCTTATGAGTACGTTCAAAAGCATGGGAAGAATCGATTCCTGGCCCAATTAAACCGTGAATGATATCATGGCCGGAACGGATGGCCGCAGATGCATCAGAACCATAAAAAGGATAGATATCAAGTTTGTAGCCAATGTTATTATCTATTGCAAGCTTGGTCAGTCTTTTCCGCAATTCATAATGGTACGGGCCGCTGGCATCCTTAACACAAATGGAAACAGTATATTCATCGGTCGACTGGCCGTCGCCCATTGCACCCATATCTACAGCCAGATATTCTACAGTCTCTGGGGTAATGTTAGAATTACCGCCGTAACCGATTTCTTCATTATTGGAAATGAGGAAATGGGTAGTATAAGGAAGTTCGATGTGCTCATCCTTCACTTGCTTGATCAGCTGAAGCAGGATTGCCACACTGGCTTTATCATCTAAATGGCGGGACTTGATAAAGCCTGATGGTGTAATTTGTACACGCGGGTCAAAGGAAACAAAATCACCAACCTCAATGCCAAGGTCTTTTACTTCACTGGCATTTTGCACTTTTTCATCCAGGCGGACTTCCATATTGTCCTGGTTGCGCTCCGCTTTGCCGGCATCTTTATATACATGAACCGATGTTTGATGCATGAGGATTGTGCCTGTGTATTTTTTGCCGGATGAGGTTTCTATTTCACAGTACTCTCCTTCGATCGAGTTGTACTTAAAGCCCCCGATTAAATCCAGTTTCAATCGGCCGCTTGGCTTGATTTCTTTGACAATTGCTCCTAGCGTATCGACGTGTGCTGTCAGCATCCGATGATTCTGCCGGTCCTTTCCAGGCAATGTCGCAATCAGCCCTCCCTTGCGATTTCTCTTTGTGTCTACATTCCATTCCTTTAAAAGATTTTCTACATATGTAATGACTTCATTTGTATTTCCTGAAGGGCTGGGGATTGATACCAATTGCTTCAGCAAATTCATTATGTCTTCTGTGTTTGGGTATGCCATTAAAATTTCTCCTTTCGAAATATTGTTTATAACACTTATTATAGACTTTTTCTCTCAAAGCACGTAAAAATTTTAAATCAATTGAGAAATTTGTCCAGTAGTCCATGAGGAATTATTGCTATTTCAGCTGCTTGGCTCCTGTCATTTATATTTGAATGGACTCATATGGTGTTAAAGATGTCTATGAGGGAGGCGAAATATATGGGTGCAGATTTGTATAGAGCAGCGTTATTGGAATGGTGCCAAGATCTGGAGGCAAGCTGGATGGCTGTAAGGGATCAGCTGAGGGACAGCAGTCAGAAATCCCAGCTAAGCGTTTGGGAGGAACAGCTTTCATTTTTTAAAAAGGCAATTTTGACTGGGGAATTAAATGAATCAGAGCTGTATGAAGAAGCAAATGATTTATATGACAACTTTCAACGTTATCTACAAGCTGAAGATCAATCCATCAACCTGGATGAAGATGAAAGAACTCAATCTGTACCAATAGGGGGGCATAAGCTGCCGCCGCTGCCATATGCATATAATGCTTTAGAACCTGTGATTGCCGAGGAAATCATGAGGCTTCATCATTCTAAACATCACCAAAGCTATGTGGATGGATTGAACAAAGCCGAAAAGGAAATGAAAAAGGCCCGGGAACAGGGAGATTTTTCTTTAATAAAGCACTGGGAAAGGGAAGCGGCCTTCCATGGTTCAGGGCATTATCTCCATACCATTTTCTGGACGATCATGCACCCTGATGGAGGCGGAGAACCAAGGGGACAGCTAAGCAAAGCAATCAATCAAACCTTTGGCAGCTTTGCAGCCTTTAAAAAGCATTTTTCTGAAGCAGCAAAGAATGTCGAGGCAGCAGGATGGGCCCTCCTTGTTTGGGCTCCACGTGCCCAAAGACTTGAAATTCTCACAGCAGAAAAACACCAAAACCTTACTCAATGGGATGTAATACCACTTCTCGTACTAGATGTATGGGAGCATGCATACTACCTCCAATATAAAAATGAACGGGCAAAATATATTGAAAACTGGTGGGGTGTAGTGAATTGGAGGGCAGTTGAACAGCGCTTCAATAAAGCCAGGACAATTTTGTGGGAACCCTATTAGGAATCTTAAAGGAAACTATCGGGGAGCTTTATGCTTCCCTCTTTTTACATAAAGCATGTTAAATCCCGTAGTTGATGATTAAATTCTGTTGATTGTAGTGGAAGGCGGGCAGTCTATTACGGGACTTAGCGGGCAGGTTAGACCCCTCAGGAGCAAAGCGAAGCGCCTGTAATGAAAATCATCATCCAAATTTATTAGAGCCTACATAAAAATTGTGATTAAAAACAAAACTAAACATATGTTCGGGAGGTGTTAAAATGGAACAAAAGGATTTTAATCAAATCTACAATGAGTATAGAGAGCAAAGCCAGGAACAGGCAAGAATGGAGTCAACAGAAGCTGGAGCTGCCGAAGGGCAGGATAAAATAGTTGCTGTCCGGAAAAATGATGACGGTGATCTGATCGCTTTTAAAACCGAATCAGGAAGAGAACTTGATTACATTACAGCACTTAATGAAGCCAAGGCTGGGAAACTGGCACATGTCGATGTATTCCATAAGTATGGGCGTGACATTTTGCGGAGCGAGCCAGATGGCATCAAAGAAAATAATCTGGACAATCTGCCAGATTTTTAGGCAAAACTATTCTACTGCAGAAGGCGGCGGTTATTTGGACTGCTGCCTTTCTTTTGCTTTATATGGAGATGGAAAAGTAAAATAAGACATAAAGGCTCAAGAGAGGAGAGGAGCGGTTACAATGCCAAACAGCAGTATAGGAATAGATGCAGGCGGAACTCTCATAAAGATTGCCTACGAAGAGAATGGCAGATTGCTTTATCGAAACTACCCAGCAGAGGAAATGGAGTCAGCGATGGGCTGGCTGAAGATGTTCTCTTTCAGCAAGAGGATCATGCTGACTGGAGGCAGGGCTGCCAAAGTAAAGTCACTTTACTTTCCTGATGCAGAGTTAATTGATGAATTCACTGCAGCCTGTAATGGGGCCAAATTTTTGATGGATAGTTATGATATAACATTTAATGAGAAAATGCTGCTTGTTAACATTGGGACCGGGACGTCGTGGTTCATAATGGATGAGACTAAATCCGAACGCATTCTAGGCAGCGGGTTTGGCGGAGGGACTCTTATGGGTCTTGGCAAACTTTTAGCGGATATCGGTAATTATGAGAATCTGACAGAGCTTGCTTTACAGGGCAATAGGGAAAATATCGACATGATGGTTAAAGATATATACGAGCCTGAAACCCCGCCTATTCCAGGAGACTTGACAGCAAGCAACTTTGCCAAGGCTTCTGCTGGTGAACATCATTCTGTTCCGGATGTAGCTGCATCTCTTATGAATCTTCTTTCAGAAACCATAATATTGTTCACTGGGCAGGCTGCCATGTTGCACAATATCAAAAAAGCGGTTTTTATTGGCAGTACCTTATCAGGAAACAAAGCATTGAAAGAAAGTCTTGCTAAATATGGGAACATGTCAAATCTTGAGACCGTATTTTTAAAAAATGGAGAATACAGTGGTGCCATTGGAGCAAAAATGTTCTGAATTTCGTTTCTTGAACAATACGCTGTTTAAAGTTAGAGTAGTTTTATAGCGAAAATAAAGAAGGTGTCACTTTTGAGCAAGAGATATTTTACGATTGGGATGGCAGGACATATTGACCACGGGAAAACTTCGCTGACAAAAGCGCTGACGAACGTCGATACGGACAGGCTAAAGGAAGAAAAAGAAAGACAGATATCAATAGAACTTGGATTCGCTCCGTTATATGAGGATGAAGAATTACAAATATCTGTAGTCGATGTCCCTGGGCATGAACGCTTTATTCGCCAGATGATTGCAGGTGTTGCCGGGATCGATCTGGTTGTCCTGGTAGTTGCGGCAGATGAAGGGGTTATGCCTCAAACAAAAGAGCATCTTGATATCCTGCGATTCCTTGGAATTCGAGCAGGCATCATTGCCATAACGAAAATTGACCGAGTGGATGAAGAGTTTGCCGATCTGGTGAAGGATGATATTCTCGGAGAACTCGAAGGAACGGTTTTTGAGACAGCACCCTTCATGATGGTCGACAGCCTTTCCAAAAAAGGAATTCAAGAACTGAAAGAGCTGATTATCGAAACTCTGAAGGAGCAGGAGATGCGGGATGCAAAGGGAGCTTTCCGGCTTCCGGTCGACCAGGTTTTTACTGTTAAAGGACAAGGAACAGTTGTCAGAGGAACGGTATATGAGGGGACAGTGGAGGAAGGGCAGCTTCTGAAGATCTTGCCTGGAGGCACAGAAGTCAGGGCGAGGCAGCTTCAGGTCCACCATAAGCCAGCCAAAATGGCCTTTGCCGGCCAGCGTACTGCCATCAACCTATCAGGAGTATCAAGAGATGATATTCAGCGGGGTGAGGTTCTCGTATCCTCAGATCACTTTATTGAGACAAATACGATTGACGTGGCCATTAAAATTGTAGAGGATCTGGAACACCTTGTAAAACAGCGGACTCCGATTAAATGCCATATCGGTACAGCAGAAGTAATGGGCAGGATTGTATTCTTCGACCGGAATGAATTAAAAGAAGAAAACGGAGAAATCCTCTGCCAGCTTCGACTGGATGAAAAAATAGTCACCAAACGGGGGGACCGGTTTATCCTTAGGAGACCAAGCCCGCAGGAAACGATAGGCGGCGGCTGGGTTATTGATCCACGTGGAAACAAGTATCGATTCGGGCAGCAGACGATTGAGGAGCTCGAAAAGAAAAAAGAAGGATCTCCAGCAGAACGTATCCATGCAGCACTTTACGAAGCGAAAAGCCTCCCGATTGAGGAGCTGATTAAACGTACTGCATTAGATGAAGACACGCTGATGACCAATCTAGAGGATCCACAATTCATCAAAATTTCGAGCAGGGAATACAGCTTACAATCACTGGCAGAATTGATAGAAGAAGATATAAAGGATAAGTTGGAAGATTATCATGGTGCGAATTCTATGCGCCCGGGCATGAACAAGGCTGAGCTGCTGCAGTCTCTTCAAAAAATGTTCCCTAAAACTTTAATTGAATTCATCATTGATAAAGGTATCAGTAAAGGGGTTTTTTCGAGGAAGGAGCAATTTATTGCCCTTGCCAGTTTTGAACCTCATGTTCCGAAAAATTGGGAAAAGCGGACAGAAAACCTGCTGAATGAACTTAAGAAAGACGGTTTCAAGGTGGCTTATTTGGACGATTACATAAAAAATGCTGGTATCCCGGATGCGCTCGTAGTGGAGCTGAAACGATTCCTTGAAGATCAGGAAATAATTGTTCCTTTAGATGATCAGTATGCATGGTACGGTGATTATTTTAATGAGGCAGTACAGAAGCTGAAGGCCCAGACTGGACCTGAATTTGAAGTGTCAGGAGCAAAGGAAGCACTGGAGTTATCACGGAAATATATGATTCCTTTCCTGGAGCGTCTTGATGCACTTGGGTATACGAAAAGGGTGGAGAATAAGAGAATTTGGAAAAATTAATTAAAAGCAGCAGTCTATATATCGACTGCTGCTTTTAATCATTTTCAGATGGTATCCGTGAAACTGGCACAAATGTATCCAGCAATAGTTTACATAATATTATTATGCTCGCTCAGTTGATTTAACCTGCAGGGGAGGCGGCACGAGCCATCCTTTTGTTTTATTCAATTTCAGCATTTTAGCTCCAAACTGGGCTTTGGCCATATGGAATTGGCCATACATTGCGGCGATATCCTCCCGGATTGCCTGCCCAATGATCGTACCTGCAGCCACCAGGCCTTCAGCTACATCCTTTGACACTGCTGCACTTATTTCCGGATCAGTAAAACGTGCTCCCGGCGGGATATCCTCAATGTGCGCGACAGGACGTTCAGGGGGAGCCGGTGGAAGGGCGATTCCATTAACTTTTAATAATTCTTCTACCTGACGGTTTTCTTCCTTCATTGCCTCGATTGCTTCCTGAACAAGCTTTTTGAGATCCTCATCGCCAATATGGTTTATGAACGTCTGATAGCCGGCGATCAAACCATGATTAACAGAAAGGTGTGTCCATGTCCCGTAAATCTCGCCAAAATGCATCGGTTCATCCTTCGGGTTTCCGCTTAAAATTCCCATAACAGCACTCCTTATCATATCAAGATTCATAGTAACTCCTTACAAAAAAGGATTTTCACAATACAATTGTTATTTTGTATTGGAAAACACAAATGATACCTAACTAAAGCAGGAAAAGAATGTATTTTACACATTCGAATAGAAATAGAAATATATCATCTCACTGCCGCATCACCGCACTGGGGGTCAGACCCCCAGTGCGGTGATGCGGTAAAGTCAGTCTAAAGTTGTAGTTGTGTTCCTTCATCTTTCCGATGTGATAACAATACCTTTTTAATAAAATAGGTTTATCAAATGGTTGAGGGGAGATTATTAAATGGAGCATTTTATCTGCAATACATGTGGAGTGCAATATGGCCTTACTGCTGAAGTACCATTTTCATGCAGGATTTGCGAAGATGAAAGACAATATGTGCATCCGGATGGTCAATCATGGACTACACTTGAAAACATGCAGAACTCAGGGAACTTTTCTAATACAATAATTAATGAGGAAGCCGGATTGACGAGCATTACGACTTACCCATCCTTTGCAATCGGGCAGACAGCTTATCTGATCCAAAATAGCGGGTTTAATCTATTGTGGGATTGCATTACTTTTCTGGATGAGGACACGATAAAAAGCATTGAAGAGCTAGGCGGGATTGATGCCATCGCTTTGTCTCATCCTCATTATTATTCAGCGCAGATCGAATGGGCGGAACAATTCGATGCAGTCATCTATATTCATGAAAAGGACCGACAATGGGTGACAAGGGAAAGCGAGAGGATCATTTTCTGGAAAGGGGACTCAATCCAGCTTGCAAAAGGACTGACATTATATCGGCTTGGCGGCCATTTTGATGGTGGCTCCGTATGCCATTGGGAAAATGATGCCAATCAGAAAGGGATTCTTCTCACCGGTGACATAATCCAGGTCGTAGCCGACCGAAAATGGGTAAGCTTTATGTACAGTTATCCGAATCTGATCCCTCTGCCGGCTGCACAGGTTGAAGAAATGGCAGCGAAGGTAATGGGTTTGCGTTTTGACCGGCTTTATAATGCTTTCCATAAAATTATAAAGGCTAATGCCCATGAATCTGTACAAAAATCAGCAATCAGATATATACAGGCGCTGCAAGGCAAATTATTGAGGAAACTACCATAACAAAGCTGCCTGAGTAACCCCAGGCAGCTTTGTCTTCTTATTCACCGAACACTCCATTATAAATTTTAGCGACTTTCTCTTTGAAATTCTCTACATGAACGATCCTGGCTTCTCTTAAATATTCTTTGCCGTCTACATATAGGACAAGAACTGGCACCGTAAATGCCATCAGGAATCCCGCAATTTCTTCAACCTTCCCGGCATTGACTAGTCCCATTTCAATTTTCGGGAATTCCACCATCACTTCCTCAACCTGAGGAAGCAACCCATGACAGACACTTCAACTGTCAGTCAGCACATAGATAAAACTGACCTCATGGTTTTGGATCAAGCTTTTTACCTCTTCCATGGACGTTAATTCTTTCATGAAAATTACCTCCTTACAAACATACATACCCTTATTTGATTATCATAGCCCCGGGTCCTTTTATCATACTAAAAAAAGGGTAAAGGGTATAATAATCAAGAGGAGTGATGAAATGGGAAATCCGTGGAATGAAAGATTCGGTGCTGAACAATATGTCTATGGAAAGGAACCAAACAAATTTATACAATCAAAGGTTTCGGTGTTAAAAAATTGCGATAACATCGTTGCATTTGCGGAAGGTGAAGGAAGGAATGCAGTATTCCTGGCTCAAAATGGGCATAAAGTCACGGCATATGATTACGCTTTAAATGGCCTTTCCAAAACCAAGGCACTAGCTGAACATTCAAATGTTAAGGTGAATACCGCACAAAAGGATTTAATTCAGGATGAGGTCCCTCTTGAAGAGTTTGATGGAGCAATTATGGTATTTGGCCATTTTGAAAAAAAGGATCAAAAAACCGTTTTTGACAAGCTGGTTTCAACTGTTAAACCATCGGCCATTGTTATGTTGGAAGTTTACTCCGAGGACCAATTACGTTATAAAACCGGCGGACCTAAAACAGTTGAAATGCTCTATGACCCTTCAGACTTACTAAAATGGAGTCATGGATTTAAAATATTGCACTTTTTCTATGGCGAACAAGAGAGAAGAGAAGGCGAACTCCATACCGGAATGGGGCATGTTATTCAACTGATACTGCAAAAGGAAAAAGTGAAATAAAAAGTCATTTTCAAGCGGCACTTCTATTAAAGAAGGCCGCTTTTTCAGTGTTTTTCCAAGGGTTTTCCATATTAATGTCGAATTAAACTAGTAGGTCGAAATAGTGGGGATGTTTTTATGAAGTTTACTATTTGTCGTGATTTGTTTTATCGCGCACTTGCTGACATCTGCAAAATTACTGTTAATAATGATCAACTGCCATTGCTGAACGGAGTCAAATTGATTGCCGATTCAAGGGGCTTAACATTGATTACAAGCAATCTTACTATTTTTATCGAGACCATTCTTCCAAAATATTTGAATGGAGACCTCATGATTTTAGAGGAAGGAAGTATAGTTGTCCCGGCTAAATATCTCATTGAACTTGTTAAAAAGATGCCAGGCAGGCTAACGGTCACTTCGATTAATCTGACTAAAGTGAGCCTACAGTCAGGTGATATACATATTCAAATGAATGCCTTTAATGCAGAGGATTTCCCTAAATTACCGGATGCCGCTTATTTGCAATCGTTTATCATTCCTGCCAGCGAGCTTATCGACATGTTCAAACAAACATCTTATGCAGCAGCCGTCAATGTCAGCAGGCCGGTATTATCAGGAGTACTATTTTCCTTGGACCGAGAAAAGCTTATTTGTGCAGCTACCAATTCTCACCGGCTGGCTCTCAAAGAAAGGGAAATGAAGATTGGATTTAAAGGAACATGCATTATCCCGCTTCCAGCTGTAAAAGAAATAGTAAGGCAATTTCAGAATGAAAAAAGGAATGTCACTGTATATGTCTCTGACAATTCTCTGATCATTAAATCGCCAAACATTTCTCTTTACACAAGACTGATTGAGGGAACATACCCAAAATTATCTGCTTTAATCCCAAAAGAATTACATACGATTATAAGAATTAATGCAAAGCAATTTTTAAATGGGATTGAACGGGCTTCTCTTTTTGCACGTGATTTAAGGAACAACCACATTAAGCTCGAAATAAAAGAGGGGACATCTCTGTTCATATCCTCCCATTCAAATGACATTGGCAAAATTGAAGAAAAGCAGCAATGTGAATATATTCTGGGAGATAAGGAGCTTGTTATCTCTCTTGATGGAAATTTTTTAAGTGAAGCGTTAAGGGCAGTTGCTGAGGAACAGGTAACGCTTAGTTTTACCGGCACCATGAAGCCATTAATGATACAGCCAGCAAGCTCAACGGGACTTTTCCATCTTATTTCACCAGTTAGAACGCAATAAATAGGGGGAGCGACATGGAAGAAACAATCTATAGCTATGATGATTTATTAATGATGCTCGACAGTTTGTTAAAGGAGGAATCAACTTTCAACTGGGATCAGTTTTATTCTGATCGCCAAAGGAAAATTCCCTTTTTTAAAAATGAGCCGGACGAGAATGCAGCTGAATACTTTAAAAACGGCCAAGTACGGCCTGGCAATGTTCTTGAATTAGGCTGCGGTCCCGGAAGAAATGCCATCTTTTTCGCCGAGAACGGCTGTAAAGTAGATGCGGTTGACCAATCTGTTGAAGCACTGCAATGGGCGAAGGAAAGAGCAGCAGAAAAAGGCGTCAACATCAATTTTATTCAAAATAATATTTTCGACATAGTGTTAAATGAAGGCACATATGATTTTGTTTATGATTCAGGCTGTCTTCATCATATAGCTCCACATCGGCGGATTGCCTATGTGGAACTTGTCAATAAAGCATTGAAACCAGGCGGTGTATTTGGAGTAACCTGTTTTGTCCTGGGTGGTGCCCTTGGCGGTTCAGACCTTTCAGATTGGGATGTATATAGAGTCAAAAGCCTGAGGGGCGGTTTGGGTTTTACTGAGGAAAAACTTAAAAGCATTTTTCATGATTTTGAAGCCGTTGAGATAAGAAAAATGAGAGATGTTGAACAAACTGAAGGTCTTTTTGGCACTTCTGAATTGTGGACTGCTTTATTTAGAAAAAGATTCGAATAAAACACGCTGGATTATATGGGTGGCAGTTGAAATTCCAGTCTAAATCAGTAACCAGAAGGACTGACTGAATACAAAACTGATATCAATTTTATTCAATGGGGGAGAGACATGGGCAAGGACGAAGAGGATTTTTACTGTGATGAAGTGCTTCCAGGTAAGACTGTGGTTCACAAACTGGTTGAAACAAAACATAGTCTGGCATTTTACCATACCAGGCCATATTATGAACATCATATTATTGTGATACCGAAAAAGCATATTCAGTCGTTTTTAACGGTAACCGATAAAGAAGCTGAAATATTGGCTGACGTCCTCAAGGTTGTTAAAGAAGCAGCTGGCATCCTGAATGAGGAATATGGGGCATGCACGATTTCTACGAATATTGGAGATTATCAAAGCAATAAACATATGCACTGGCATGTCCATTTTGGCCAGCGGATCAGAGATGAAAACGGGAGAGTCATTCATGGTCACGACTCAAAATAATGGCTGGGAATTCATCGAGTATCTAAGTTTAAAGTCATCGGATTTATATGAATATGAACCACTGTCAGGGTCATTTGTAATAATTGAATGTAATCGAAAATATCTTCTATGCTTTAATCGCTTCCGACAGCAATGGGAATTGCCCGCCGGAAAAAGAGAACATGGGGAAACGGCCCTTCAATGTGCAAAACGGGAATTGTTAGAAGAGACAGGTCAGGAGATAATTGACCTCGCATTTAAAGGAATTGCCCGGCAGCAGAATCGATCTGCCAATAAAATCAAGCATAATCCTATATTTTACGCTTCAGTCAAACAATTGACCCCTTTTATTGAGAATGCAGAAACCACTCACATCATGCTTTGGGATTTGCTGGAACCTATACATATTGATCAGGCAGATTTAGATTTGCTGAGAAACTTTGCAAGGAGGAACATCGATGCTCAAGCTGAGAAACCCTAGGAATGCATCCCAAATCATCTTTATTGGGTTCATTGTCGCAACCGTGACAACGTTCGCGGACCATTACATAACGTGGGGAAGCAGGATATATGCCGGAATTTTCGCTGGATTAGTCAGCGTATTAGCGATCTGGCTAGCTGACAAATTGTTTAAAAGGAAAGAGGTTTGATCTTTTGCTAAAGTGAATCTGAGATGTTTTTTTAAAAAAGGGCAGAAAGATAATTTACACAAGAAAGGCGGAAAGCTGGTCAAAGTTGGCCAGCTTTCGGTTTTACTAAACTGATTTTTCCCTATTAAATATCAGTAGCTATTAAGTATATCATCCACTATTTTACACACTTGAATATAATGGTAGTGGGCAGCGCGGAAACCTTTGCTTCATTATACCACCGGTTTTCATGTCTTGTTTTTAATTCGTCCGTAAATCGGACATCCTCTATCATACTTTGAATTTTAAAGCCGGTGCTGACCAGCTTATTTATATATGTACTTACTTTATACTGCTGCATGAACGCTGGCTCGCCCCATGCCTCGTGCGCGTAGCTGCCTTCCTCATGATAAGGCTTTGCAAACAACAGTCCATTCTCACTATTTTTCACTCTGCTAAAAAGGGGATGTTCCCAGCTGAAAATAAAAATGCCACCAGGCTTCAAATAGGTATAGACGTTGTGCAGAGTCAGATCTAGATTCGTCGTCCAGCCAAGTGCAAAAATGGAGTATACGATATCAAAATAGTCTTTAGGCAAGCCGAGATCTGTCTCCATAGGTGATTCGAATAAATTAGATTCTTCATCCTGCAACAGCATTTTCGCCGTTTTAATTTGAGTGCTGGACAAATCCAGTCCCCATAATTCGGCAGCATTGCGCTCAGCCATATACTTCAAAGAATGTCCGCTGCCACAGCCCACCTCAAGAACTTTTAAACCAGCAACTTCACCGAATAAATTCAATTCATCTTCTGTAGGTGCAAATGGACCATATTCAGGCAATGAAGTCCTTCCAAAAAAGCGGGGTGCAGCTTGATCCCAGCTTTTCTTATTTATTGCTAAAGTTTCCGAATTCATAATACTGCCTCCTAACTGTTGCTAAAAGAATATTCTATATCGAATGTTTAATTACCTTTAGGACTGCAGACTAAAATCGTTATAAAAATACCTTTCAGAAATGATAAGGCATTTGGCATTGTGACCGAGAATCAATCTAGCTGCCATTAAGATTCCACGTCCAGATTTTTATAGTTTGATGTCTAACAAATTCGGTGCAATTCCTTAGGGGCAAAATTAAATTTCAGAAAGGAATTTCATCATTTTCGCAGAAGTTTTAGTAAAGTAACATTAGCTAATCTAATTTATTATGAAACTGGGCAGTCAGGTTTGCTTTAACAATATGTCTGAGGCACATGCTTTTTTTTACGAGATTTTGAGAAAAGTTAGAAGAGAAGGTTTTATAGAATGATTACAGCAGCAGTCCATGGGTTTATTTTAGCATTTGGCCTGATACTTCCATTAGGAGTTCAAAATGTGTTTGTATTCAATCAAGGAGCATTGCAGCCTAGCTTTAAAAGGGCAATGCCGGTAGTATTAACAGCATCCCTTTGCGATACAATTTTGATATTAATGGCGGTTTTAGGAATATCTGTCCTTGTTCTAAAAATCAGCTGGCTGCAAACTTTACTTCTTGCTGGCGGTTTTATCTTTTTATTATATATGGGCATAATCACATGGCGGTCAGCACCAGCAGGGGAATCAGCAGGAAGAGAGTCATTTTCACCCAAAAAACAGATAGCCTACGCAGCCTCAGTGTCGCTGCTTAATCCTCATGCAATTCTGGACACAATCGGCGTGATCGGAACAAGTTCGATCGCTTACTCAGGTAATCCAAAGATTGCATTTACAATGGCCTGCATCCTTACCTCATGGATTTGGTTTTTGTTGCTTGCATTTGTCGGCAGACAAGCAGGACGGTTGGGGAAGTCCTCCAAATTCCTGGCTATTCTCAATAAAATATCTGCAGTGATTATTTGGAGCACAGCTATTATTCTTTTGCAATCACTTATACAAATGAGGTAGAAACTATGAAATTTGCCGTCTTAACCGATATCCATGGGAATTCAGATGCTTTAAGGGCAATATTAAAGGAAATAGATAATTTAGAGGCGATTGACCATATTTACTGCCTTGGGGATATGATCGGGATTGGCCCGGATTCCAATGAGGTACTTGACATGCTATTCGCCAGGCGTAATGTATCCATGATAACCGGCAATCACGATGAAGCCATCCTGGCATTACTAAAAGGGGAAAAATATCCTGAAAGCCACTTAGATGCAAGGGAGCATCATAGGTGGATTGCTGAACGGCTCGACCCAGCGTTTATCCCCAAAATAGAACAGCTCCCCAGGATTATTGAGAGGGAGATAGAGCAGCACTCAATTCTATTTTGCCATTATCAATTTCGGCCTGGAAGAGAGTCACATCACATAAGCGAGGATCCATTCAGCTCAATTGAGAATCCTTCATTAGTAAACTTAGAGACCCTGTTCTTCAATCGGACAGAACAGGCAATTTTCTTCGGTCATCATCACCCAGTCCATTACTTTAAGAATGATAGGACACTATTTGTCAATCCCGGTTCTTTGGGATGCACCGATGAGCCAGCCGCATTATTCGCTATTGTGGAAGTTAATACTGAAGGTATGGAAGTTCACCTCAAAAAAGCAGCTTATGATAATACCCGGTTCTTGTTATCCTACGAAAAACTAAAGGTGCCTGACCGGGATTTCATTTTAAAAACGTTTCATGGCAACCAAGGAGGAAAAATAAAATGACCAATACTATTCACTTAACTGATATCAATGTTTATCAGGTTGATACAAAGAATAAAGTCAAGAAAGCTGTAATTGAAGGATTCCCTGAACCAATCATTTATGGAGTTCATAGTGGAGTCAAGGAGTTTTACAAGGTTGAAACCGACAAGGAATATCCATCAACGTTAGACCATATTGTTGCTGCGGCAGGCGGCTGACTGGTGGGGACACTTTCTGGTGCGCTGGAAGCGCGCCAAATCCCTGCTGTTCCTGATAAGGTTAAGGCAAATGTACAAGGAGTAATTCAAGCCCCTGAAGGTGTGTTAAAAATCACGAAAATCTACTGCCACTTTGAAGTCAAAATCCCTTCAGGCAAAAGAGAAGCTGCCGAGAGAGCACTTTCGGTGTTTGAAAGAGGGTGCCCAGTAGCTCAAACTCTTAAAGGAAGCATCGAATTTATCCATTCTTGGGAGCTAGAAGAATATTGATGACCCTGATGAGTCCTCTATAATGCGAGGGCTCATTTCTTTTACAGATCCAATTCTTCAAAATAACTGTCACACTTTTTTATCACACACGACTGATAACTAGTGGAGGAAATGGGGTGGGAATAGGAGTGGAACAAAACGAGGAAAAAAAATTAATGGAATGGTATCAAAGCTATTACGGCGACATTTATCGCTTTATCCTGTTTATGCTTGGCGATCGGCAATCCTGTGAAGATTTAGTCCATGATACATTTGTACGCGCATATACGGGAATCTGGCGTTTCGAGAATCGATCTAGTCCAAAAACTTGGTTATTCAGCATTGCCCGGCATGTGGTGCTCGATGAGATCAGAAAGAGGAGGCGCAAAAGAATTTTCACTGTATTAACAGGTGAGAAAGAGATTCCTTCTTCCTTTGATATTGAACAGTATATTTTCAATCGGGATGATGTAAGGCAATTGCTTGTGAACATCAAAAAGCTGAAAACGGAATATCGGCTCGTCATCACTTTGAAAAATATTGAAGGATGTACAACAAAGGAAATAGCTGAAATCCTTGGCTGCAGCGATGTTAAGGTGAGGAAAACATTATCCCGCGCAATAGCTGCGTTGAGGAAAATGGATGGCATGGAAAGGGGGAGAGATAATGAACAATCATCCTGAAGATAAATGGGAAGTTTTAAAAAAGGTGGAACCAGCTGAGACTGAAAAGTCCGCAACACGCAGCAAAATACTTGCAACAATCAGAACAAAATCTTCCCAAAGGAAGCGGCAGACTGACTTTGATTGGAAGTATATTGTACTTACCAGCCTTTTTCTGATTATCTCTGCAGGTACTCTCCTGCATCTGCAGTCAGCTCAGCCAAAGCTTGGATCTTCAAATTCGGAAACAGCGAACGAGGCGGATTTCACATGGGAACTGGAAAAAGTGTACAGTGAGAAAGACGGGGAAGGCTATATCTTCTATAAAAAAAACGTCTCAGCCCAGGTTGGTTATGCTGAGGATGTAACCAGCAGCAAAAAAACGGATATTTTCAGAAACAAACCCATACATCTCGTGAAAGAAATGGAGAACTTCCCATACCCAACCACATTATATATCGAACATGTAAAAATGCAGGATGTCAGTCTTCGATACCATTTTTTAGTTACAGCGGGAGAACATATTACCCATTTTAGCTTCGATTACCCCAAAATCGATTATGCCGAAATCTTTCAGCTGGTTGCCTCATTGAATTTTAAAGGCAGTACCCCTTACAAACATGGTGAACAGTTGTACGTTACACACGGATATGATACTCTTCCATATCCTGTTGGAATAGAACCGGTCAACGAATACGGGGAAAATACAGAGAAATATACTTGGGAAAAAGTGAGCAAAAAAGAATTCAGCCAATACCTCGAAAAAATCAAATCAACAGGAGAATGGAGAGAAAAGCAGGGCGGAGGGAAATCTTATACATTCGAGTCTGTTACGGGGTATGTAATTGTGAAAATTACACTTGATGGAAAGATGATAACATTTGAATATTCGTATCCAAAGCAGGAGGAGTAGTGCAGTAATAAGACAGGTTCGAACCCTTTTTTAATAAAGCATTTTCGCAAAGATTGTGGCCTTCATCAATGTTGAATTAAAATCCTGTTACACTGCGTTCCAGGCGCGCAGACTCCTTCGGGATGGAGCGGGACAGGTGAGACCTAGGTAGAAATGGCCCGAAAAGAAGGGTCATTTTACCCCGCAGGAGCTAAAGCGACGAGGAGGCTCACCGCACGCCCCAAGAAAAATTTGCTCTTGAAAAAGCCGGCAATTGGGCTTTTTCATAATTTTTCAGAGGAAAGCGAAGCCCCTGGAACGGAAAACAACAGCGTTTTACTGCAAAGCCCTTTTTAAAAACATAGGGTTACCTTTTATAAAAATGGGAGTTCTCTTTCAAAATATATATAGAATAGCAACAAATTATAAGAAAAGAGCCTTTAATAAAGATACTATAATATCCCAATGTTGATTTTTAAAAAAGGGTTTTTAGTTTCTAACAGCGAATAAAATTAAACAGTAAAAGCCAGATAGTTTAATACGACTTTATATATTCAAATTTAAAACAATTGCCATCATGCAAGATAAAAAAGAGATCTAACAGCTGTTTTTGAGAGGAGCAGGATGATTGATCAACTTAGTGCCTGTTAAGCAGGAGGATGAAAGAATTCTCCATAATATCATGCAATTTTATATTTATGAATTCACAATGTTTCAGGACATCAGGCTCGAGGAAAATGGCAGCTTTGCTCCGTTTGACTTGACAGCCTATTGGAACGATCCGGATTTGCACGCTTACTTTATCGAATACAAAGGTGAGCTGGCGGGATTCGCGTTAATCGAAGCCGGAACGGAAGGAGCACCAAATATCATTCGTGAATTCTTCATTATGAGAAAATTTAGCCGTCAGGGACTTGGTCAGGATGCCAGTTCAAAGATCTTCAACCTGTTCCCTGGTACTTGGAGTGTCACTCAGGTAGAAAAAAACAAGCCAGCAACAGCATTTTGGCGCAAGATAATCAATAAATACACGGACGGAAACTATACAGAAGAACTTGATTCCAGGAATCGCCCTACCCAACTGTTTCAATCAAAGCTTCTGACGAAATAATCCTTGCAACAAGAACAACCTTGTCATATAATGGTAAAAATATTCAATCGATGAAAAAGAGAGTAGTTATTCAATGTCTTTGTTAGCGAGCCGGGGAGAGTGGAAGCCTGGCAGGACGGGATAATGAAGCGCACTTTTGAGATGCATTCCTGAAGTCAGTAGGGAATGCCGGAATGATGGTTCCGTTATCAAAGCAAGCAGGTTCCTGATTAGGAACAATTAGAGTGGTACCGCGGGATTAGACTCTCGTCTCTTTTTAGAGACGGGAGTTTTTTATTTTCAGAGGGGGAATGGACATGAATTATAAACAGCAATACGCAGCGAGGATTGCTGCTGGTCTAGATGAAATACAGTCCGCTGCAGAAATTGAGCAGCTTATAGAAAAACCTAAATATCTGCACCAGGGAGATTTAGCCTTTCCGTGTTTTCAACTGGCAAGAATGAAGAAAAAACACCCTGCAAAAATAGCTGAACAACTCAGCAGTAAACTTTCGGCCGATGACTCGATTTTTTCAAAAGTGGAGCCAGTAGGTGGTTATGTTAACGTATTTCTGAATAAACCTGCAGTAACCTATGAGGTTCTTTCGGCTATTTGCAAAAGGAAGAATCAATATGGGTATCAAAATATCGGCGAGAATGCCAATATAACGATAGATATGTCATCTCCGAATATCGCCAAGCCTTTTTCAATGGGACATCTCCGTTCAACAGTGATCGGAAATTCAATTGCCCTTATCTTGGAAAAAACCGGTTGGAAACCAGTGAGGATTAATCATTTGGGTGATTGGGGAACTCAATTTGGCAAACTGATAACAGCATTTAAGCATTGGGGAAGCGAGGAAGCGGTTAAAAATAACCCAATTGCCGAATTGCTTGCACTTTATATAAAGTTCCATCGGGAGGCGCAGCAAAAACCTGAGCTTGAGCAGGAGGGGCGGGACTGGTTCAAAAGGCTTGAGGATGGAAATCATGAAGCAATAGAACTATGGAAATGGTTCAGGGAAGAATCACTGAAAGAATTCACGAGAATCTATGAACTTCTGGGCATCGAATTTGATTCCTTCGCTGGAGAAGCATTTTATAATGATAAGATGGATGCTATCGTTCAAATCCTTGAAGAAAAAAGCCTTTTGCAAGAGTCCGAGGGAGCCCGAGTTGTCATGCTGAGTGAAAGTGATTTACCCCCTTGTCTGATAAAAAAATCAGATGGAGCCACATTGTATGCAACTAGAGATCTGGCAGCAGCGAAGTACAGATACGACAACTACCAGTTTGCCAAATCAGTTTATGTTGTAGGAAATGAACAAAGCCTTCATTTTAAACAACTGAAGTCTGTACTGGTTAAAATGGAATATGAATGGGCTGAAAACATCATTCATATTCCTTTTGGGATGATTCTCAAGGATGGTAAGAAAATGTCTACTCGGAAAGGAAAACTAGTCCTTCTCGAAGATGTCCTGAATGAATCGATTCAATTGGCACTTAAAAATATCGATGCAAAAAACCCGGGTTCAAGGAACAAGGAAGAAGCAGCCCAAATGGTTGGTACTGGTGCGATCATTTTTCATGACCTCAAAAATTTCCGGATGAATGATATTGAGTTTTCCCTTGATGATATGCTAAAGGCCGAAGGAGAAACAGGTCCATATGTTCAGTATACAAATGCACGTGCCAATTCCATTCTTCGGAAAGCTGGGAATGAGGTTTCTGATACCTACTTTACAGGAAGCTGTGAAGCTGAGTGGCCTGTCATAACCCAGCTGCTAGAGTTTCCCGGCATCATCAAAAGGGCAGCTGAGTACTATGATCCCTCATTAATAGCAAAATATATCATCACACTATCACAAGCTTTCAATAAGTATTATGGCGAAGTCCGGATTCTCGAGGAAAATCCTGAAAAAGAAATGCGCCTGGCATTGGTTTTTTCGGTGAATATTGTGCTTGAGGAAGGACTTAGACTGCTTGGGATCAGAGCACCGAAGGAAATGTAAATAGAAACGAGCCTCTTTTTTTGAGGCTCGCTGCTTTTTTTAAAATATTATTGAGTTTCACGATAGGAAGCGAAAATTTCCTGGTTCATCTCACTGAATTTTATTTCAACGTCTGTTTCATCAAAAAACCAAGAGTCGTTTGACTCAACAAAAAAGGTAATTCCGTCAATTTCCTGCTGCTGTACTGCAAGAGCAGGGGTTTCAAGTGCAAATGCCAGACTGTAGCCTTTATTTTTGTCCCCGAATCCTGCGTATTGTGGATAAAGGCGGATGAAAAACGGCTTAGGAGAATCAAATTCCTTTTCAAACCATTTAAATGCGTTTTGTTCAATCGAGATTGTCATAATTGCACCATCCTTTCGTTAATTATATTTTAAAACGAAGGACGGTCACAGCTCCGTGCTTTATATCACAGTAAACAACAATGTCATGAATATGTCAAAATTAGAATCAGACTCTTCATTCACCGAGAACAAATTAAATGCTAACTCAAAAATATGCCCACTTAATTTATTTGACTGTTTCTTTTTTCCTCAAAGCTTCAGGTATATATACGCAAAAGGGTTCGCTGTCCAAATAATCACCTGTCACGGCATAAGTCCGCGACCGTGAGCCTCCGCAAACATAGCGATATTCACAAACACCACATTTACCTTTATAGTTGTCGGGATTTCTAAGCTCTTTAAAAATAATTGATTCCCTATAGATATCAGCAAGGTTCTGTTCCCTGACGTTCCCGCAGACAAGAGGGAGCAGGCCGGATGGCATCACATCCCCAGTATGCGATATAAATACAAACCCGTTACCATCATTTACACCCATAGGGGCCCGTTTAAGTCCATCTATTTGTGATGCCATATCCTTCGTCAAAGTATCCTGATAATGAATCGTCGTTCCGGCAATTTTGTGTTGCCGGTTTTTTTGCTGATAGACAACCCTTCGGTAATGCTGAGCAGCTGTTGTCTTAATATCGAAAGGAGCAGTCTTGCTTAGCTCATACAGCCAACGAAATACCTTTTCATGCTGTGCAGGCGTCAAACATGCATCGAGCTGGCCTCGTCCAGTTGGGACTAGGAAAAATATGTACCACATCACAACTTTCATTTCCTTCATCAGTTCGGCCATTTCTTCCAAGTAATCATAATTATATCTAGATATGACCGTATTCAGTTGAAGCGGCATATTTAATTCATTTAGATATTTAACCTTTTCGATCGTCAACTCGAAAGAACCTGGAGTTCCGCGAAAATGATCGTGGATTTCCGGTCGCGGGCCATCAAGGCTAAAGGCCCAGCGGGATAAACCTACAGCTTTGGCACGCTGCATTTTTTCCTTTGTAACGTTAGCGGTTGCACTTGGTGTCATTGAAACCCTCATTCCTTTTTTCACTGCATATTCAGCCAGGTCGAAAAGATCTTGCCTCATCATGCAGTCACCGCCTGTAAATACCAGTATCGGATTGTCCATGTCAAAAATCTGGTCAATCAGTTCAAAGCCTTCTTCTGTTGTCAGCTCAAAAGGGTCAGGTTTATTCTGGGCGTCTGCTCTGCAATGAATACATTGCAGCTGGCATGCTCTTGTAACTTCCCAAATCACGATATAAGGATTTTTATTGTAATCAGCGAAAAGTGGTTGCCCATTGTTCATTACACTTTGATTGATCATAATATCACCATGCTTTTTTGAGTACATTATAATTCCCCAGCGAAAATCTGCATGTAAGAAAAGTTACATTGCAAAGTTTGTAAGACACACAATAAGTTTTCAATGAATTTTGAAACTTTCCCCATTCTTGAACCGTCTACTTATTGGTATGTAATCATGAAGGTTCAGGGGGCGGAGAAGTGGAAAAACCCGTATGGTGGATCACATTAATCTTAATGTCACTATTATGTTTCTTGAGCTGGTCAGCCTACACTAACTACACGCCCAGACCTTATATCCTGAAGCTTGAAAAAGCACATGACAGGACGGTTCTAGAAGCAGATACATATTCACTTGAAAAATGGGGCCGGTCAGCGAAGGCTTCATCTTATACTGATCCGATAGAAATGGTAAAAAACGATAAACCGATTCTGATGAAATCCACTGATTATTTAAAACTAAGCTTTGAAAATAACCCTGTTTCGGTGAGATGCTATTTATGGGATATGAAAACTGGTTCTCTTGCGTATAAAAGCCTTGCAGGGTCTGTTCTCAACTTTTCGGAAATTGACATCCTGGCAGGGGATTACGCGATGGAAATACATGCAAAGTGGGAAAATGGATATGGACTTTATAATACAAGGGTCATTGTTAATGAAAAATAGCCATTGGCATTCCTGCCAATGGCTTTTTATTTTACAAAGTAAATCGAGTAATAATCCGGTGAAAAACAGCAATACTAAAATAGTACCAAATTTTCTTGAAAGAAGGGAATCAATTTGACAGTAGGAGCACAGGTAAAACAAACAATTGCAGGATTAAAAAGTGCACAGGCAAGCTTTGAGACCTTCGCGCTTGGTACAGAAAACCAACAGGCAAAACAACTTTACCAGCAAGCTGCGGCTCAAACGCAGTCGATTATTGACAGTATCCAGCCAAGGCTTCAGCAAATTGAGCAGGAAGAACCGCAATATAAATCCTAAAAACAGGGAGGGCTGGTGCAGCCAGCCCTTTTCCTGTACCTAAGAGGTGAACCAGAGATGACTGTTGCAGCGAATGTAAATCAATGCTTATCCACCATTAAAGGCATCGAAGCCCAGCTTTCATCACTAGCATTAAATTCAACTGTAGAGGAAGCCAGCAGAGTATTTCATGAAACAATGCTGGTGATGGAAGAAATTAAAAAAGACTTAGAAGCACGAAAAAACCAGCTGGAAGTAGAGGAGCCTCAATATAAAGGGTAGCTTAGGAGTGAATTTTCATGTCTGAATGGACGCAAATTATTATCCGGTCTTTTTTATTTGTTGTAACCTTGTTCGCAATCACAAAGATTGGCGGAAAAAAACAGCTTTCAGAGCTTTCATTTTTTGAATATGTTGCTGGCATCACTATAGGAAGTATTGCCGGAGAGGTAATTATGGGACTTGACGGCAATATGTTCCATGGCGTGTTAGCAATCGCCATCTTTGGAGCATTTACTTATTTTGTTGATGTCGCTTCCATTAAAAGTAAAGCTTTTCGAGATGCGGTAGAGGGGAAAGCAACCGTCTTGATTAAAGATGGGAAGGTCCTTGAAGAAAATATGAAAAAGGAAAAATATACAATCGATGAGCTAAATTCATTATTGCGCCAAAAGAATGTCTTTAAAACAGCTGATGTTGAATTTGCAGTTCTTGAGCCGAAAGGTGATTTAAGTGTCTTGCTAAAAAAAGAACTTCAGCCTTTAACGCCCAAAGATCTCAACATTGCAGTCGCACCGGAAAAAGAAAGTCAAACTGTCATAATGGATGGAAAAGTGTTGCATGATTCTTTGACTTCAGCAGGAAAAAATCGTGGTTGGCTTGATATTGAACTGGCGAACCTTGGTGTGACTCTCGATAACGTTTTCATTGGACAAATTGATTCTTATGGCGTTTTAACCATCGATACATATGATGATCAGCTTCAAGTCCCGTCACCCCAGCCAAGAAAACTGCTTCTGGCTATGCTGAATAAGTGCCAGGCAGATTTGGAGCTCTTTTCACTCGAAACCGATTCAGAAGAGGCTAAAGAAATGTACAAAAAGAACGCTGAAAAATTACAGGCTGCAATTGACATTGTAAAGCCTTATTTAATCTGACAAAACACAATGACAATGATTTCCGGAATATTGGCCCCAAAGAATCCAATAATAAATATGGAGGGTAGTTATTATATCCTCTAATCTAAACGGGGGTGCTGCCGAATGAATCGATCCGCATGGATTTCAACTTTGATGAAATCAAATGTTCCTCAAAACCTTATGAAAACTTTCGGATATAGAAGGAAAAGCAACCGAAGCATGCGCTATTCGTTAATGGGTGTTGCAGTCAGTGCTGCAGCTGCCTATTTATTCAGGAACCGAATGGGCGGGATGAGGCAGCTTTTTCAAAATACCAATATGGATACAGGTATCAATAGGCAAGTATCTGCAGGTTTGACGGAATTTGCGAGAGAGCTGACAGGCGGAATGAAAAATCAAGCCTCCTCTACTAATGGAACTGGCTATCACTCAACAACCTCTACTAATCCGGAGAGCAGTGAGATCATTAGCCAAATTGCCTCCACAGCCAATGAAACGGGTAATGGCCAGCAGATGGACCAATTAGCCAATAAGCTGATTCAAAAAAATGTATAAAAAAATAAGTCCGCTTTAGCGGGCTTATTTTTTTGATTGTCCAGAAGATTTTGGTTCCTTTTTCACACTTTAAACTTAAACGCAAATATTAGAGCAGAATTTAAAAAATATTTCAAAAAATATTACATCAAAAGAAAGCTATAGAAAAAAGGCCCATGAGACCATGTATTTGCATGGGTTTTAGGCTCTTTTATCTTTGACCTGTGTAAACCTCGGTATTTATGAGCAAGGACCACTTTTTAACCCATACCCATTTTAAAGCCGCGCATACCTCCTCGAAGGAGGTTTGTTTGTTTTTTTAAACTGATATTTTATTCTCTTCCTTATATTACCTAAATATTATGTCTCACGAGTTTAAATTTGAAACAATGCTGGATTTTAGCGTATAATCCAATTAAAACTTATTTGCTAACGTGCAAGTATGGAAAAATCATTCAAGATCGATTCAGTCTATTTGTACATAGTGGATTTCGGTGAGTTTAATGATTTGGAGGCATAGGTAAAGTGAGAATTCCTATATTAAAATTAAAGGATTATTTGTTAGTTTCTATACAGGTTGAATTAGATGACCAGACAGTTTTGACGTTCCAGGAGGATTTGCTAAATAAGATAAAAGACACGAGTGCAAAAGGGGTTGTGATTGATCTTACTTCTGTAGATATGATTGACTCCTTCATTGCCAAAGTGTTAGGGGATGTCATAGTAATGACAAGTCTAATGGGCACTAAGGCTGTTCTGACAGGTATACAGCCTGCTGTTGCAATTACCTTGATCGAACTTGGCATAACATTGGACAATGTCCATACTGCCCTGGATCTTGAACAAGGAATTACGATATTAAGCCAATTGTTAGAGGGTTAGCCATATGACAGAACCAATTTTAATAAGTATAAATAATGAATTCGATATAGTGCTCGCCCGGCAAAAGGGGAGAGAAGTTTCAAAAGAACTCCAGTTTGGCGGAGTGGATCAGGCAAGAATTACAACTGCTATTTCCGAGCTCGCAAGAAATATATACCTGTATGCGGGAAGCGGACAAATAACCATCAATGTGCTTGAAGAGAATGGACGAAGAGGAATCCAGATAACGGCAGCAGATGATGGACCCGGAATAAATGATATTCGCATGGTGCTTCAGGATGGATTTTCAACTTCGGGAGGTCTGGGAGCTGGTCTTCCCGGTGTAAAAAGATTAATGGATACATTTGACATTGATTCAATGCCGGGTTCAGGGACAAGGATTACCATTACTAAATGGGCAAGGTAATCTTTAAATCATTTAAAAAAATTAGAGAACATGTTCCATCTGGTCCGACTATAAAACAGGATATTTCTCTAATTTTCCCCGGTCTATATTTTTGAAATGTACCGAGTAGAATGCAATTCAGCTCATTTGAAATCTAGCTGAGGGCAGCCAAAGCCTAATTAAATTGGTTTCTCACAAGGACACTCCCAAACGGACCAAGTCACGAGGCTGCCGGCCGCAGGCATCTTCATTTTAGCTGTAAAAGATTTGCCTGCGGCCATTCGCCAACAATCTGCGAACAATTTTAAATTTAATATTGACTAAATAAGATGTACACAGTGCAATACCAGATGCACACAACTCAAATTATTTGAAAAATCCCCTCGTCATAGCCCACAATCAAATCTTAATTTTAACCATGTTCATTTATATCGCGCAATTTTATCCATCAAAAAAGGATGTTCAGCTCTCGCAGAACATCCTCTTTTCATATCTATATTGTCCATTGCTTTAAGACTTGCTCTCGTGCTAACTTCATTACTTCTTCCTCAGAAGTGTCACGATGTGCAATCACATTTGTTAAATAATTTTTTCCCTTATAATCCACTGTTACTGTAATTTCTCTCATCTGACATTTTCCTTTCTGTATTTGAATCACATGATGTATGAAAATTTACCATAATATACATTACCAACCTTGTTGACTCCCTAAACCTGTGTACAGGCAGGCTTCTAGAAATTTAATTTCTTTAAAAGCTTGTTTTTAAATCTGTGTTTGTCAGTGGATTTATAGGGAAAAGAAAATTAAACTTTAAATTTGGAGGGGAGCATTATGCAACAGGATAATAACAATCAGCAGGATCTGGTCAAATATGAAAAAGAAAAAATGAATCAGCAAAACAAAGTTGATGAATTCAAGGATCAAGGCAGGGTACCCGATCAGCAAAATCGGTTAAAGGATACAGAAAACCTGCGTAAGTAAAAGAACAGCATTGATATATAATCCGACTGCTTTATCCGAAAGCTGTTACCTTGGGTACTGACTTTGCCAAAGAGCCATACAACATCGTATAAACCACTGTTTTAACAGAAAAGAATGTCAAACCACTTCACCGCGAAGTGGTTTTTTTACAAAATTAAAGAGGGAAATTTTTACTTTTTGTTGAATATATAAGTGTATTAGAGAGATAAAGAAAAAGGGGATTCCGAAATGAGAGAACAAAATAGCGACAGAGCCGGAAGTTTATTGATTACAGCTGCCATCATTCTTATCTTTGCAGCTGTTCCAATTGGCATCTTTCTGGTTACTTTCATTCATCAATCATTTTATTTAAAAAAAACACATTGGTTTTTTGACAGCCCAGTCTCAAGCTACATAACTATGGTCGCCATGCTTTTGACCATTCCTGTTTTATTAATTTTCGTCGCCATCTATCTATTCAAATCTTATGCATCAAAAAAGAGGGCAATCATTACAGGTGTTCTTTCCTTATTTATTGTGGCGGTAACGGCAGCAGGCGGCTTCCTGTCCCTTGATAATTACTATTATATGGACCGCAGTGGCCTGTATTATGATGAACTCTGGAAAATTAATAAAACAGCCTATTCGTGGGACAATATCACTGAAATAAAACAAATCAATAAAAAAGATGGCGGAACACTTGTCCCTGAAAAGATGATATTCACTTATGGATCTAATGTCATTGAATTGCCCTTAACACCTAAACTGCGTAATGAAATTGAACCGGTGATTGGGTATATCGAAAATACAAAAGGTTTAAAGCTTATTTATGAAGAGCGGACTGTAGAATAAAAAGAAAACCTTTCATATTATGATGAAAGGTTTTCTTTATTAGTTTACACTCATTCGATACTTTCTTTTGAAAAACCTTTTCAGTCCTTCTGCCAGTAGGAAAAAAGTGAGGATCATCACTGAAATGAACAATACGGTAAAGTAGGGAATCCAGGTGCTGACCCAAATATCTGTCAAAATTCCTTGCAGCAGCACTGGATATGATATAGAAGTAGTGATATTCTCATAGCCTCCATTTAATGTTGACACGAATTTTCTGCTGACAAAGATCTGGATGACTCCTAATTGTGCCATCAAAAACATCACTCTGCCCATATCAGCCGCAAAGGAAGTAAGGATAAGGGGGCGAAGGTGAGGCCAATAATGGCGACCTATCATCGTAAACTTGCTTGTTCCGGAGGTTTGTGCCGCTTCTGCAAATTCTTTCAAAGAAAGTTCAGCTAATTGGCTGCGAATCAATTCAGCAACACGCCCCACTTCGATAACCGCTAAAATTATCACGTACCAAAGAAACAAATTCTTTGAAAAATAGATGAAGGGGATGCCAAAAACTAGTGCTACCAGAAATATTGGCGGTATGAAGGATAAAAAATAATTCCAGCTATCGAGTAACCATCTAAAAAACTTAATATTTGCAGCAGCTGCGCCAAGAGGCAAGGCAAGCAAGTATCTTAAACCTGCTATCAAGAACACCAGAATTAATGTTTCTCTTGTCCCAATAACGAGTAAACTTAGCAGGTCACGGCCCCACTTGTCACTCCCAAGCCAGTTTTCAGAGGAAGGCGGGTAAGGAGGGATTGACAAGTGACCAGATGCATCCTTTCGCATAACTTCTTCCTTTAAGGATGAATCAATAAAGGGAAGAGACGGTCCTGCAAAAGCGAAGATTAAATAAACAGTGAACAAGATGATTCCAATGATTAAAGGTATATTTCTCATAATTTATCTCCAATGTCATAGGGTGTTGATTTATAAACAGCGATCAAGCATATAAGATGGACAATCAGAATCACGCCGGTGAAAATCAATGTATATGCCACTGCCAGCGTTGGCATTCCAAGGTTCCGGTCACTTCCTACTGCAAAAACAGGGCCTAGGTAAATTGTTTTAAGATAGAAATAACCGGCCCCTTGATAATCTGCAAATCGCTCGATGATAAACAAGTTGGACAATATATACAGGACAATTGTATTAAAGTGGCGGATCAGCTGTATTCTTATATTCGCTAGTACATGACGATAAATTATAACTCTCTCCTTAATCCCCTTGGATCTTGCTGTACGGATATAATCTCTTCCTATTTCCTCTTCTAATGCAGCAGATGTAATTGCCGCCGTATAAAATATTGGATAGACCATCAGGTAGACAATCTGCATCAAAGCATTGTCTTTGTCGTCGCTGCCAAATAAATCAATATGTGGCATTAAACCTTTGTAATATAAGTCCATCAGGATGATTTGAAGAGTGATGACAATGAAAAAATCGGGCAGCGAAAGGAAAAACCATGTAGTCCCCTTACCAAATCCACCCCATTTACTTCCACCTAATCGGTGGTCCCAAATACCCTTCAGAATACCGAGAACATACCCGATCAGTAAAGCGGGGATAACAGTCTTGGCGCTTCTTTGAAGGGTCATGGTCAAAATCTCACTAACTGTATAATCCAGAGAATAATCTCCCAGAGACTTATTTTCTAAAGCATCTCTAAAAAAAAAGGCGACTTCATTTAAATGATCATTGAATGAATATTGGTATTCAGCATCGATAAAAACACCAGATGAGGTGCTATCATAGCTGACATCTCTCGGGATAAAGATTATGAAGATTATGAACAGAGATGCAATGGCCCAGGTTATGATACTTTTTATTATTCCTTTAACTAATTCCACAAATATTCCATCCCCTTGTTACTATTTGACTATATTAAAATACTCCTAGCAGGGAAGGAATTCCTTTATTTTTTACAAAAAAGGAAAAATCCAGACAAATTATCGTCTGGATTCTCTAAAAAAGTATTGAAAACCGTATGCTAAAATCGCAAAAGAATATATTGTACTGAAAAAGTATAAAGGCTGAAGCTTTTCCAGCCTATAGATATTCATCTTCCTAAAGATAGCACTAACTGGATAGGCGAGGATAAAATCCATAACAAGGTTCACCCCAAGATACTGCCATATATTGCCGTAGGCAAGCTTGAACACCCAAAGGTTCGCAGCAAAAAAAGGACCGAAGGTGAAGGAAAGGTCATTTAAAAGCTTTGTGCCAAGGCCGCCAGTTACTTTCCACAGCCTGTAAGGTTTTGATAATAACAATAGAATTGACACCATTGCGGTAACAAACAGGGTAACCGGAAGGAATCGTTTGAAGGCACGCCGTGGATACAGAAGCAGCGATGCCCATGAAAACACTACCATCAAAAGCCTGAAAATATTATGCAGCATGCGGTCTCCTTTCAAATAGTAGGCAACTTAGAAATTTATGTATTTTAACGGTGCATGTGCATAGTTTCTCCACATTTGTAAAATATAATAACGTACCAGAAAGTTTTTCTTTGTTTTTAGAATAAATGTATGCTAAATTTAACCACACACAACTTTTGTCCTATTAAGGAGAAATGTGCCATGATAAATGAAGAAGAAAAACTCATATTCCTAAAAGAACTCGGCCGGTTAATCGAAGATTACAATAAATGCTGCGATGATCAGTATCAGGAACAAATTTATGAAGATATTATGCATTTGATCAGTGTGATTAACTAGTGCTGAAAAGGGAAAGTAATCATTTGTGAATAAGTGCATCGTAGAACTGCTTTATGACTTGAAGCAGTTTTTGTCTTTTTTATATACATAAACCAATCCCTAAGGGTAATATATTAATTGTTAAATGAATTTGTTAGGTTTAGGAGGCAGGGAGTCCTTGGAGAAGGAAAGAATAAAAGAACTGGAACAACAAATAAAGGAATACGAAACAATACTATCAGAAATGTCTGCACCCATCATCCCTTCCATTGTCCCGGAAACCATCCTTGTTCCAATTACCGGACTTATCAGAGCTGAGCGTTTTGATAAAATACGGCATAAGTTGTTGAACTATATCTATAATAAGGAAATCGAAACTGCGATTATTGACCTTACAGATATAACCGGGGAACGGGTAGAGGGTATATGCCTGGAGGAAATCGGCAGGGAACTTCATGAAACTTCTTCATCAATGGCATTAATGGGGGTAAGAACTTTTTACGTCGGCATGAATGCAGAGCTTGTAAAGAGAATCGTACGTGATGGAATCATCCTCGAGGCACAAGCATTTTCCACCTTCCAATCCGCACTGAAATTTCTCATGAAGGAAAAGGGACTTGAGTTCCGTCAAGCATAAAATAAACAAAACCGCTGATCCATGTTATTCAGCGGTTTTGTTTTTACTTATTTATTTGGCTCTGATGGGGTAGAAATTTCTTCTAAAGCTTCTCCTGCCTCATCGTCAAGTTTTTCTGTTACGGCTAAATCGCCTAATGAGACTATACCAATCAATTTCCCATCTTCAACGATTGGCAAACGGCGGATTTGAACATCCGCCATCAGGTCTGCTGCTTCCTGGGCGGACATGTGGATGGTTCCACGGACAGGATCCTTTGTCATTACTTCTGATACCGGGGTATCCAGAGAAACGTTTTGTGCAACAGCTTTTATGACAATATCCCTGTCTGTCGCAAGACCTGTCAGCTGTCCGTCCTGACAAATCGGTATTACGCCCACATCTAAATCCTTCATTTTCGCAGCCACTTCATGTATTGTAGCTTCCGGTGTGCAATATTCAACATCTTTAGTCATCACTTTTTCTATATTCATAATGAATTCCTCCTCAATTTATTACATTTGGAAAATACCCGTTGCCCCAATGAGCGAAACTGTTAGTTTTTTGCAATGTGTCTTGTTAAAATGGATTAATAGTTCTTACATAACAAAGGGAAGAGGGAAATTAATGATTGATTTGCGAAGCGATACAGTAACGAAGCCAACGGAAGAAATGCGAAAAGCCATGTATGCAGCTGAAGTAGGCGATGATGTTTACCAGGAGGACCCTACTATCAGGCAACTGGAGGAAACAGCTGCAGATATACTTGGCAAGGAAGCAGCCCTGTTTGTGACCAGCGGGACTCAGGGGAACCAGATCGCTGTGCTAACTCACTGCCGACCAGGGCAGGAGATCATTTTAGAAGAACAGTCACATATCTTTTATTACGAATCTGGAGCCGTATCTGCTTTGGCAGGGGTGCAGACAAGAACTCTCCCAGGTTACAGGGGAGCAATGGAGCCAGCTGCTGTTTTAAGTGCAATCCGGACAGAAGATATACATTATCCTGAGACTGGATTAATTTGCCTTGAAAATACACATAACCGAGCTGGTGGAGCAGTTATATCTGTTGAAAACATGGAGGGAATATACAAAATTGCACAGGCAAAAAAAGTACCAGTGCACCTTGATGGTGCTCGATTATTCAATGCCGCAGCTGCTGCTGATGTTGATGTAAAGTCCTTTACGAAAAGCACAGATACTGTACAGATTTGCCTGTCAAAAGGTCTTGGAGCACCTGTCGGCTCTCTCTTAGCTGGCAGTACTGATTTCATTCGCGCTGCCAGGAAGTGGCGAAAACGCCTTGGCGGGGGCATGAGGCAAGCTGGAGTAATTGCGGCACCTGGTCTGATTGCTTTGACTAAGATGAAAGACAGGCTTGGAGAGGATCAATGGAAGGCAAGGATTTTGGCTGAGGGAATTGAATCAATCCCTGGTCTAAAGCTAGCCAGCAAGCCGGAAACAAATATAGTGGTGGCGGATGTTGCAGGACTGAACATTACATCCGATATTTTTGTAGAGAGACTTCGTGGAGAAGGGATTCTATCAGGTACATTCGGTACTACAGCTGTACGCTTTGTCACTCATTATGATGTAACTGAAGATCAGATTCAAAAAGCAATTGAAGCTATTGCCAGTGCAGCGCGAATATAAAATATGTCAGCTGAAATGGCATGAAAATCAAAAATAAGCTGGATGGCAGAAAGCCATCCAGCTTTTATCCTTTTATCTATACATTGTCCACATGCCGATATCCTTAAATCCTAATCGCTTATAAATTCTCCCTGCTTCGGGATTATCGTAGAATAAGCAAAGGATTTTACCTTCATCCATAACATCTCTAAAAAGTTTCTGCATCACAGCTGTAGCCATTCCTTTTCGGCGATGGTCCTTATGAGTACAAACTCCGACAATCATCGCTGATATTGAATTTTCTGCTGCAGTGGAAGCCGATGCAGCCATAATCCCATTTTCTTCTGCATAATAGGTTCGTCCAGTTTTGTTGACCATAGATTCAATAAGGATTTTCCGCGCATTGGGATTCGGAACAAATTCCACAATGGATTTCCGCAGGTCAAGGATTCGATCGACATCCTCCAAATTGGCTTCCTTGACTACTGCATTGGTTTCTCCTATGGAATCCGTTGAAGTGCATTCTGCAAAGTAGGTGACCTGTTTTCGTCCGAGGTTCAGTCCTTCGATCCCTTCAAACATAGAAACAAGTTCACTTTTCCCTGACAAAAATATTTTTTCCGGGTAGTCTTTCATTATGTCAGCAAAATCTTTTACAGGCAATTCAGTATCTAATGATGCATATGGAATAAAGGAATTATGAAATCTTAACAGCACAGCTGTGATTTCTCCGGAATTCTTAAAACTCCCCCAGAGGTCCTGGATTTCAGAGTCATATCCAAATGCTTCTATATCCCCGATAATGAAAAGATTGAGCGATGCCTCTTGTTTTAAAAAGTTCATTACCTCTGGATGATTATTCTTTTTTAATTTTCTAATCATACCATTTACTCCCTAATTTTCTTTTTTAGTATCATAGATTAATTGGCAATTATAGTCAAGGAAGTATCTATAAAACTTACAGAAAGTAACTGAAATTTGATACCCTTTATTTATAAGGGTATAATTGAACCATGTTTTTTTTAAGCTGCAGAAATGGGGAGATGCAAAATGTATATTGTCCACTCAACAGTGCTCATACCTGAAGGAAAAAGTGACGAAGTGATATCTATATACCAGAATAGATCTAGATTGGTAGATGAGTATGAAGGCTTTATCTCCTTTCAATTACTGCAAAACGAACAGACACCTTCCGAGTTGACCGTGCAAATCTGCTGGGATACAAAGGAAAGCTATATAAACTATATTACAAGCGATGCTTATAAAAAGGTGCATGAGCTAGAAAAAAACTACCCTGACCAGGAACTTGCGTCAATCAGGCCAAAGGTTCAGCGATACAAGGTGGTGGCTGAATGAAAACTAGTGAATACCAACATATAATAGATGAAGTAACAGAGGGTATTTTTCGGGATTATCCCAGTTTGCTTGAAAAGTTTGGTGAGCAGGGACGGGAAAAGTGCCGGGAGGATAATGAACATCACATAAAGCATCTGCAAACCGCTTCTGTAATGGAAGATGAGCAATTTTTTATCGATTATGCCCATTGGTTAAACGGCATCCTTACATCCAGAGGGATGAAAACTGACCATCTTATTGATAATTTTGAACGGCTTCATAAAGCGTTTAACAGTACAAAAGAGGAAAACAAAGGTTACATTGAAATGCTTGAAAAAGCCATTGATTCATTAAGAACAGCAACAATAAAGAAATGAGGTGATGGCTTGGAAAAAGGAATCGTGCTGGCACAATTATTGCTTGAAGGAGACCAAGACGCTGCTTGGGAAATTATTGATGCTGAGCGCACCGCTGGAAAAGACAGTTTATATATATATGAGAATATCATTGCTTCGGCGATGAAACACGTCGGCTCCCTGTGGGAAAGTAACAGGATAACGGTAGCTGATGAGCACTTGGCTACATCTACTTGTGATTTCTTGCTTGCAACGTATCTATGGCGAAAGACAAAAGACCGGTCAGGAGCAGATATTGGGAAAAAAGCCATGTTCCTCTGTGTCGAAAAAGAACAGCACTATCTGGGACTTAAAATGGCAAGTCAGCTTTTTAATGAGGCAGGATGGGAGACGAGGTTCCATGGCCCTAATCTTCCGCTTGAGTATGTAAAAAAAGCTGCGGTCGAGTGGAAGCCTAATGCAATCTGCATTTCCTTCTCTATCCTTTACCATGCTGAATACCTGGCACCTTATATAAATGAATTAGAAAAATTGCCTCACCGGCCGGAAATCATCATAGGCGGAAGGCTGCTTGAACAATATGAATTTAACCGTCATGGTTCAGAACGGACAAAATTCATGAAAAACCTGGAGGACGTTAAGACCTGGCTGGACCGTCATCCTGATGGGGTGAAAACGAGTGTCGGCTATTAAATATTTGCCTCAACCATACTTTTTAATTAATCGGGAATTCCAGATCCTCGATCATTCTCAGAGAGCAAATACAATCTTTGCTGTAGGCACGAATTTTTTGGACCTGGTCGATTGGGAAAGCAGGGCAAAGGCTGAAAGAATGCTGTCCGCTGGTACATCACGGATAGAGTGTGAATTGATCATGAAAACAAATGAATCACCATATGCCCTGGTTGATGTCAGTATAAACTGGGATAGAAAACATGGCCACATTATCTGTCATGAAAAGGACCATCGGCTTGCAGAACTGGAAAACATCGTCGAAAAGCATCGGTTACGCCTTGCGGAAACCAATTTAGAGTTACTTGAAAAGAAGGAACAGGTTGAAAAATCTCTATATGAAATCAAAAATCTTTCCTGTCCGTTTATCAAATTGACTAAAGCAGCAGCTCTTGTTCCGTTGTTTGGAAACCTTGACCATGACTTGATTGCCCAGAATGAAGAAAGAGTTCTGGAAAAAGCACAGGATGGTGGGTATCAAGAGATATTATTTGATTTTAATGGAGTAGGGGATTTAACAAATGAAGGTGTCACTTCCTTCATCACAATTGTGAAAGAGCTTCAGCTTATGGGACTCCAGCCGAGCATCATTGGTATAAAACCAAACCATGCCTTTTATCTGAACCGAACACATTCCAGACTGGACGTTCCATTTTTGAATAGCCTGAGTAAAGCGTTTAAAAAATCAATATAGAAAGAGCACTTCGGTTTGAATCGAATCGGAGTGCTCTTTTTATTTGGCTCATTTCTAATACTTTGTTGCTATTCTCACTTCTGAAATCTCCTTTAAAATGTTTTTAAAGAAGACTTTGCAATAAAATGCTGTTGATTTCCGTTCCAGGCGCTTCGCTTTCCTCTGAAAAATTATGAAAAAGCCCAACTGCCGGCTTTTTCAAGGGCAAATTTTTCTTGGGGCGTGCGGTGAGCCTCCTCGTCGCTTTGCTCCTGCGGGGTAAAATGGCCCCTTCTTCTTGGGCCATTTCTACCGGGGTCTCACCTGTCCCGCTTCATCCCGAAGGAGTCTGCGCGCCTTCCATTACAATCAACAGGATCTTAATTCAACATTGGTGTAAGCAACAATCTGTGCAAAAACAGCCTTTTATTTTGAAAAAATTGAAGTATGGAGAGACTGTCCCAGTCAATGTGCCGGCCAGTAAACGGACTTAAACCCTGCAAACAGCGGAGCGAATAAGACATATGCACATTGGGAAAGTTTTGCCTCAAGCAGAAGGAGATCATAAAAAGGAAGTGCAATAGACTTGTTATAGGACAAAGCACACTTCTTTTTATAAGTCCCCAATCAACCTGGGTGAACTGAGATAAATAAAAAATATGCTTTTTCAGCCCAATTTTAGTTATTGGAAAGATGTCATTTGCCCCAAATTTTTAACTGTTTCCCAACTATATGACTAACTCGATTTACCATTTTTTAAATACAAAAAAACGTTTTCCATGACATTTAACATAACACTATCTGTATAGTAAAAAGCTAGGCAATTGATATGAAATTATTAAAAAGCAATAATATCAAAACTGGGAATTTACGCTGTAATTATCTTCCATTCCACTTGAAAAAAGGATTGGAATGAAAGGTTTTTTCCCAAACAGCACAGACATGATATCGATTGAAATCGGCTGAAAATTTGCAATATACTAATCACGCAGCCAGCAAGCTGCAATCATTTTTGTAGGTGAGAGGAGCAAAAGGATGAAGAAGAAAAGAATACTCGGCTCTGCAGTACTTAGTTTGGCAATGGGAGTTTCAATGTTCGCAACAGGGGCTTTTGGTGCAGGAGCATCCGAAGGCCAGGATACTTATCGAGTTAAAATTCAGGGTCCGAGTGCTGAAAAAGCAAAAGCGAAAGATCAGTATGGTGAGAGATGGAATTTTGGCAGTGAAGGATTTACAACAGAGGTAAACAGCAAGCAATACCAGGCTTTATTAAACAACAAAAATCTTAAGATCGAATTGGTTGAGCAGATAGCCGTTGATGGCCGTGTTGATAGTACCGGCGGAAAGGGCAAGGGGGATTACAATGTCCAGGCAGCTTACCCATCCGACCAAACTCCTTGGGGAATCCAGGCAATCTACAACGATAATAACATTGCCTATACAACTGGTGGAGATGGAATCAAAGTTGCAGTGCTTGATACAGGTGTCAACCGCAACCATATTGACTTGACCGACAATGTCGAGCAATGTAAGGATTTCACACAAACAAGCTCTTCGTTGGTGAATGGCACTTGTACAGACCGACAAGGACACGGAACCCATGTAGCCGGAACAGCATTGGCAAATGGCGGATATGATGGAGCGGGGGTTTATGGAGTTGCTCCGCAAGCTGAACTATGGGCATACAAGGTTCTTGGCGATAATGGTTCAGGATATTCAGATGATATTGCTGGAGCTATCCGTCATGCAGCAGATGAAGGTGCACGTACAGGATCTAAAGTAGTCATTTCAATGTCCCTTGGTTCAAGCGGTAAAGATTCTATGATTGCTAGTGCGGTTGACTACGCATATAGCAAGGGTGCTTTGGTTGTTGCAGCAGCAGGAAACAGCGGTCCAAGCGCAAACACAATCGGTTATCCAGGAGCTTTAACAAACGCGATTGCAGTAGCATCACTTGATAACACTTTTGTAAACGGAACACATAAAGTTTCTGATTTTTCATCCCGAGGCAACCCTAATACTGATGGAGACTACTATATCCAGGAAAAAGATGTTGAAGTTTCTGCACCGGGCGGCGGAATTTATTCAACCGCAGTTGATGGCAATTACACAACGATGAGCGGTACGTCTATGGCCACTCCGCATATTTCTGGTCTTGCAGCAAAATTATGGTCTTCCAACAAGTCATGGAGCAATGCCCAGCTTCGATCCGAAATCCAGAGACGTGCGAAGCTTTATGATATTAAAGGTGGCACTGGTGCAGCAACTGGAGATGACTATGCTTCAGGATTCGGTTTCCCACGAGTAAAATAAAAGTCTAAAAGATTACTAAGTTGCCAGCCATCCGGGTTGTTTGATCCGGGTGGCTATATTTAATTTAAATCTCGCGAGTTCTAAATCCTGTAAGAAAAAACGCTTATTGATTTACTGTAGAATTAATTGCTAAACAAACAAGTTCTTATAAAACCATGTTATAATTATTTATAAAATAAAGAATTTTGTAAAAATAGTTCTTTTGAACTGTTTAAAAATTCTCTAAAGATGGTAGATTAATAAGAAAACGGCAGGTGAACGTATGCATTTTGGACCGCTTATCAAGTTTTATAGAATTCAGCAAGGGTTAACACAAAAGGAACTGGCAAATGGCATATGTTCGGTTCCGCATTTAAGCAAAATCGAAAGCAATTCTAAGGAAGCAAATGAAGAAACAATGGGATTGCTCCTCGAAAGACTTGGTGTCAATCTTTCCTCAATCACTGAAAACGAGGACCAGGTTAAACAACTTGTAAGAGAACTGAATGAAAAAATCGATTATTTTCAAAATGATGAAGCTGACACCGCAATGGAAAGCTTAAAGGAATACGAAGGAATAATCCCTTTTACTACTAACCTACATACATATGAGCTTACGAAATTCAGGTATCTAATTTTTAAAGGCATGATTCCTGAGGCACAGGTTCAATACGAACTATTGAAAAAGCAAAAGAAAATATTTTCCCAACCTCAGATGGCTTTATTTTCCTATCTTTATGCTGTATGGTTATTAAAGAAGGGATTATATTCCAAAGCTGATCAGCTGCTTGATACAATCGGGAAGGATTCAAAAATCGAAATATCAAGCGGAGAATTGCTATATCATAGAGCAATCGCCAAGACATTGCTTGAAGAGCCACATTATGCAATCCATTTTGGAAAGCTTGCTCTGCAAGAATTCATGCTTGAGTATAATTTCAAGAAGATCCTCCATGTGATGATGCTTTTGGGCATAAATTACACGAATTCAAAAATTTATGACGAAGCCCAGGAAACTTTTAGGCATCTAATCAGGAATGCTGAAATCCTGAAAGAAAAGAACATGCTTCCAGAGATCTACCACAATATGGGGTATCTGCAGAAAAAATTGAATAATTATGAAGAAGCGATTCTATTTTTGGAAAAAAGCAAGGTTTTGCAAGCCCCTGATACAATGAATCATTTAATTACTATATACACTATAGGCGAAATGCAATTTGAACTTAAACATTATGAAACGGCGAAAGATACCTTTCAACAAGTGATACACTTATCCAAAGAATTGGACAGCCGTAAATATCGGATCCTTGCAAACTATTACCTTATGGCAATAGAGTCACCAGAAAAATCACTTGCTTACACGGAATCTAAAGTTATTCCTTACTTAGAGGAAAGCGATGGAAAAAGTGAAGAATTAATTTGTTTTTACAAAATGCTGTCAAACCATTACCAGAACATCGGAAGGTTTGATCAAGCAGTAAAATATATTGAAAAAATAAAGTAATGGAGGAATGAAAGATGAAAAAGAAAATGTTTGCTTTGATGACAAGCGCTATGGCTCTAGGCGTACTAGTAGCGGGAATGCCGCCAATTCTGCCTCCATACTAAAAAGCAATAAAAAAAGGCCCTAGTGGCCTTTTTTTATTGGGTTCATTTTGCGCATTGATAATGCTGATTTACTTTTTAAATCCGATAAGTATATTAGGACGTCAACTTACTCGTTTTTGTATCCGCAAAAGTTGGGAAAATTATTTCAAACTAATTCTACCCCCATACCACTCATAAACTATACGAACTATTTCACGAAACCAGGCAATATATTGCCTGGTACCAAGAAGGAGGTTCGGTATGGGAACGATTAGTATGGATATAGATGATCTGTTGGAAGAGACATTGGATATCGCTGAAGATGAAATCAGTTTTAAACTGAACCCAGTTGAAATTGACAATTTGCTTGAGATTACCCGTCATTGGTAAATTTAATTGATCCGCTCATATTATATGAGCGGATTTTTATTGTCCCATTCAGAACGTATGTACTATAATAGAATAAATATGGATATACAGGCAGGTGAACTAATGGAGAATTCAATCAAAGTGCCTGTAAGGACGCTTGCAGAATATGTATACAGCAGCGGGAGCATAGAATCTGGATTTAGGACAGCTTCTAGCTTTACGGAGGGTTCAAGAATTCACCGGGAAATTCAGAAAACATATAGCGGTGAAGATAAAAGTGAGGTCTATCTTAAAACAGAAATGAATTATGATGGCCTTCACTTTATCATTGAAGGCCGCTGTGATGGTTTGCTGCTATCAGGCGGACAAGTTACAATCGACGAAATAAAATCTACTTCAAGAGCCCTGGAGTTCATAGAAGAATCATCTAATCCTGTCCATTGGGCACAGGCAGAATGCTATGCCTACATGTATATTCAGGAACATGAAATAGAGATGATTGATGTCCAGCTTACATATGTACATAAAACAACTGGCGATATAAAAAAGTTTAAGAGGACATACAGCCGCCAGAAGCTGGAGCGGCTAATGCTTCACCTAATAAAAATATATTCTCCGTATGCAAGGCTTCGCAGAGAACACGAAACCAAACGCAATTTAAGCATTAAAGAACTTGAATTCCCTTTTTTACAATACAGAAAAGGACAAAGGCAGCTGGCCGGATCTGTATATAAAACGATAGTGGACAACCAAACATTGTTTGCTAATGCACCTACAGGCATTGGAAAAACAATATCCACAATTTTCCCCTCTGTAAAGGCCATTGGAGAGGGTGTACTTCAAAAACTTTTCTATCTTACCGCAAAGACGACAACACGTGAAACAGCCGAACAGGCATTTAGATTGATGGCTGAAAAAGGCCTTTCGATGAAGGTTGTGACTATAACAGCGAAGGATAAGGTCTGTTTTACTGCTGAAGGAAAATGCAGCAAAGAGGCATGCGAATTTGCTGATGGCTATTATGACCGCATAAATGGGGCAGTCCTTGATATCCTCTCAAATGAGAAAGCCTTAAGTAAATATTGTATTGAAAAATACGCATTAAAACACAAGGTATGTCCCTTCGAATTCTCACTTGACCTTGCGTATGCTGCAGATGCAGTTATTTGCGATTATAATTATATCTTTGACCCGCGTGTATCCTTAAAACGCCTCTTCGATGACCATAAAAAGCAGTCAGCATTGTTAGTTGATGAGGCCCATAATTTAGTGGATCGAGGGAGGGATATGTTTTCTGCAGTATTGGAAAAGTCCCCATTCCTTGAAATTAAACGGCAATTTAAAGGAAAAAACAAAGAAGTTGCTAACATTGCAAAAATGATAAATGAATATTTCATTAAAATACGCAAGGAAGCGGAGCCTGAAAATTCAGTGGTCTTTCCTTCACAATTAGATGATTTGAACCTTTTAGTCCAACAGTTTGTCGATGCTTCAGAGACAGAACTGCTGCAAAATGCCGGGGAAGAAGGTTCCATTCTGCTAGATATTTATTTTTCAGCACAAAACTGGCTGCGTATAAACAGGCTCTTTGATGAGCGATATATCCTTTATGCAGAAATCAACCGCAATAACATCATCATTAAACAATTTTGCCTTGACCCTTCAAATTTGATTAAGCAAGCAGGGAAGCATTTTAAGGGCAGGATTTTCTTTTCAGCAACCTTGAGTCCCATGGAATATTACAAAGACATGCTTGGCTGGGAAAATGGAAATTATTCTGTCATTATTCCATCACCGTTTTCTGAAGAGCAGACAGATGTATATATCCAGCCAATCTCTACAAGGTATCATGATAGAAGTAAATCTGTTAACCCAATTGTAACTGCCTTAAAAAACACAGTGTCAACTAAGCCAGGAAACTACTTGATCTTCTTTCCTTCTTATCAATATCTCAATACCGTGCTTGAGGATTGGCAAGGACATGGAGATCAAGTACCCACTATCGTCCAGGAAATCGGCATGGCGGATGAGGAACGCATTACCTTCCTTGATAAATTCAAGCCGGATAGCGAAAAATCGCTTATTGGATTCGCCGTATTGGGAGGTGTATTTTCCGAAGGGGTTGACCTGATTGGTGACCGATTAAACGGGGTTCTAATAATCGGAGTAGGCTTGCCTCAGATTGGCTTTGAACGAGACCTGATTAAACAGCATTTCTCGTCTCATGGTAAAAATGGGTATGATTATTCCTATGTTTACCCAGGGATGAACAAAGTGCTTCAAGCGGGAGGGAGGCTGATCAGGTCTGAAACTGATACCGGCAGCATCATCCTGATTGATGATCGATACCTTCAGCCGAAATATCAAAGACTTCTTCCAAAAGAATGGAGAAGCTTTAAAATCTTATAATAAACCATTAAACAAACCCGTAAAAAACATATTCAATGGAAGCATCCCCAAAAGGATGCTTTTTCATTTTTTTAAATGAAATAAAGTTCATTTATAAAATTTATTAAAAATCTAGAGGAATTGAAAGCCAAATAAACGAATCTACCGTCTAATGTATGAAAAGCTTTGAAGGAGGTGGCAGATTGTTAGAGTTAATCAAGAAAGCACAAAAAGGAAACGATAAAGCGTTCTTAACACTTTTTCAGCAATATGAACAGGAAATTTACAGAATGGCCTTTGTTTATGTAAAAAATCAGAATGATGCGCTGGACATTGTTCAGGAAACAGCATACCGTTCCTTCAAGTCAATCAATACCTTAAAGGAACCTAAGTATTTTAAAACCTGGCTACTGAGGATTACAATAAGCTGTTCATTGGATTTACTGAGGAAAAATAAAAAAGTGATACCCCTTAAACCAGAATTTGAAGGGTTTCATTCTGGCCAGGTAAATGAGGATATTATTGAAGGAATTTCGCTTAAAGAATTAATTGACATGCTGGAGGATAATGAGAAAAGTGTAATTTTATTGAGGTTTTATCAGGGGTTAACACTCCAGGAAGTATCCGATACTCTCTCAATTCCTCTTGGGACCGTAAAGACGATTCTCTATCGCAGTTTAAATAAACTGAGGAAAAATATGGAAGGAGATGAAGAAGCAAATGAGCAATAAAATAGTGGATGAGCTAAGTAAAATTGAAATCCCTTCTGAACTGAGCTCACGAAGCCAGTTAGGAGTGGCGAAAGCAAAGGCAGAAGCAGATTCATCAGGAAAAAGAAAATGGTACATTTTCGCGATACCGTCTTTGGCGGCTGCATTGGCATTATCATTTGCCGGACTAGAACTCTTGCCAAGCACAACAGAAAGTCCAATAATTAAAACCATTGAATATACAAATAGCTTTGATGTATCTGAAACAAATAAACTTGTAGGCTGGGCAGATTCTGTTTTTATCGGCAGGGTTGTTGAACAATCAGGTTCAAAGTCTATTGATGGATTTCCTGAAACACAGTTCAAGGTAGAAGTATTGCAAAGCATAAAAGGGGACTTAACCGGCACAGTTACAGTCAATCAGCAGGGAGGGTATGAAGGAGACCAATTGACACTGATAGAAAATGACTCTTTACTTGAAGAAGGTAAGAGCTACCTCTTGGTAACAAAATATTTAGAGGATGAAAATTGGCATACACTTGTACCTGTGTATGGAGATATTGAAATCCAGAACGAGGATCAGAAGCAGGAACTGATTAATAAATATCAAAAGGCAGTTGAAAATCAAGTTCCAGTTGAATAGCTTTAAAAAAGACCAAAGATTCTTTGGTCTTTTAGTGGTGAATCTAACAGTTTTATATGGAATTATCATGAATCAGCGTTTAAGCTAAAAATGCAGAAATGATGTTTTTCATTGATTGTTTATTCTCATTGAATTGTCTGACTCTATGTCCATTGGCGCCAGAAGGATGAGGAAAACCAAATAGGATATTTTCTTCCTTCAATAACCCTCTTTTACAATATTCCTTTAACACTTCTTCTACACTTTTACCTAGTGGAATCATTAGCGCTCTGTCCAAAAGAGTGGCTAGGGGCTTGAAATATTCATTTACAAATTGGGACAGCAGATTATTTTTTAGGATTTTTGGTGAACTGCCGGTATAGTTTTTTCCATTGGTAAATACAGCAAAGGGAATTAGTGATGTTGTATGCAATAAAAAATCCTTACTTTCAAACAGATCTGCACTGCTATCAAGATTAAAATGTCGATTCAGCCCGAGCTCATCAAGCATAGTGGTGATATTTTTCCGCATAGGGCCAACAAACCTTGACTCCCGACTGCAAATATAGGGAATATCAGAAACAAGCCTTTTTTCTTCTATACATCTGCGGGCTGCTGCAATTGACTTGCTCATTTGCTGGAATCCTGGCGTAATTCCAACAATAAAAATCTTTGCAAGGGGATTGATATATTCATTATGGCAGCAATAAAATATTTCCAGGCTTCCTTCACGTGCTATCAAAAAATCATTAGTAAGAATTTCTTGAGGGCTATATGGATCTTTAAGGGGCAGATTTGAAATCCGCCCAAGGTAATCCGTTAATTTCATCTGTGCTGATCCCCATTTTGTTAAAATAAGCTGATCTCGGTTATAACCTTTTTCAAGACATCAATGGAATCTATTGGCCTGTCACTGTAATTTAAACTATGGTCTGTACCAGGTATAAGGATTGAAGTAAAGGATTCCAGGGATTGAATTTCGTCATACCTGCCCTGGATAAAGCACGGATCCTCTTCACCGATGATACATAATCCTAACTGAGTGGAGGACTTCATACTTTCGAATACCGTATCCAGTTGGAATAATGGAGTCAGCCAAATACATTTGGCAAACTTAAATTCCTCCCGTTGAATGACGGATGAAAGGGCGATCGTACCAATCGACTTGCCAAGCAGGATAAAGTTTTCGTAGGATTCAGATTTCAATACCTCATCAATAACTGCATTAACATCCTCGTTTATTCTTATCATTTCCTCTTCCAGGCTCATTGATTCCGCTTCTTTTGTAGTATAGTCATAGTTTACCTGCAGGATGTCAAACCCTTTATTCAAATAAACTCCAGTTGAATAGTGAAAAAGAGGGCCTTGCACAGAGTAGCCTCTGCCAGGGAACATAATGACCAGGGAAGTGGTGGGCTTATCCTGTTTAATAAGAAGATAATTCACTGGAAAATCTTTATATCCTTTTACAGCCTTTTTGCTGAACTTCATTATTAATCTTCCTCCTTAAAAACTTTGAAATCATTATACAATACCCAGCAGAAAATGGAAGGATTTTCTTTTTGATATTGATTGCAGTAAACCAGGGATAAATACATAATAATGTTATGTAAACAGTTGCTTGTTATTATCAATTCGCTAGTATGATAGAATGAAGAAATCCTAACAACGAAATTGGAGAAAATATGAAACTAATTAAAATCCTAAAAGAATACCTAGATGGCCAATATGGGAAACCAGCTGGAGCAATTGGGACCTATATAGGTGAAAAAATGGTCAGACAGCATAAGCCGGAAACAATGTGGACACTCGATATACTTAATCTAGATAGGGAAGAAGAGATTTTGGAGCTAGGGTGCGGAGCAGGCTATGCCATGAAATTGCTCCTTCATATGACTAGTGTTATTAGGGTGACAGGGCTCGATTTGTCAGAAACAGTCCTAAAATCAGCCAAAATGCGAAATAAAACGGAAATAACGACGGGAAGAGCAAATTTGATTAATGGTGATGTTTGTTCACTTCCATTTGAAAATGAGCAATTTACAAAGGTATTCAGTATTCAGTCCATCTACTTCTGGGAGAAGATCGACGAGGCCATCTCTGAAATATATAGAGTTCTAAAACCAGATGGACGTCTGGTTATAACTTTAAGCAACGGCAAGGCAAAAGAGATATGGCCCGGTATAAACGATTTGATTCAAGCACAAGTGATACCAGAGATGGACAAGAGTGGTTTCAGAAACATTCAACTGATAAAGGGGCCAGATTCAAGAGAGTATCATACCATTGCCATCGTTGGTGAAAAATAAACGGGAATTAAACTGCAACACTATTAAGTTACAGCTAATCTGCAGACAAACAGTTCCTGTGTTTGAAAAAAATAGACGTACATATTGCATTTTTTCTTGAAACCATCGTCTTTTTCAAGCCGAATAAGGGAAGTTTTTCCGCTTATATGATTAAAATCTTTCATTTCAGGCACTATTGGAAGCATTACCAGGAATATTTCCGCTTTTTTCAGATTGAGCCTTTTTATTACTAATAGGCAGAATTTCTCCGCGTATCGCCAAAGATTCTCTTTGGATGAAACTGTTTTTAGTGTTGAAACGTAAATATATTCCCCCTATCGAAGCAGTTAACGAATCATTATGACAAAAGAGGGTATAAACAATTGTAGTCCTTGATTTAAAAAGGAGAGATTAAGTTGAAGAAGGTTTTTAAAAGAATTAAACTTATTTTCAAAGTGAAGAAGTTTGTTCCTTTTTTAATAGAATTTTTCACTTCCAGGGCTGTACCATTTAAACAAAAAGCAGTTTCAGCAGGGTTGATTATCGGCTATTTTTTGCTGCCTTTCGATTTAATACCAGATTTTCTTACTTTAATCGGGATCGTAGATGATGTAGGTATATTGCTGATTGTTCTGCAGCAAATCATTAAGATGGCCCCTGAGGACATAAAATCAAAATACAATCTCAGATGATAAAGTTACAGTTAAGATTTTTAAATGCCGGCGAAGTTTTGGTATAATCCAATTATAGGATACGGAGTGTACAACTCTGGCTTATCCTATGCAACTTCCAGCGGAATAACGGGGGAATCATCGTGCACAAGAATCAAGCCTTATATAAATATCTAAAGGACAACACTCGCAATTTAACCGAAGAATGGTATAACAATATTGATAAATCCAAAACTGCTGGCGTTTATGCCGCAACAGATCCAAAGCTGATAGAAGCATTAAAAGAACAAAACCATGAGTTTCATCTTCATTTCATCGAGGTTTTCACTAAAGATGAAGAGGAATTCTTCAAGGAGTTTGAACCTTGGATCATTAAGATAGCAAGTGATATTGAACATATTAATACTCCAATTCAATATGTGATTAAACAATTCAAGTCGGTGAGGAACCAATACCTTGACCATGTCAAAAAATTCGCTGAAGAAAATGGCAATATCACAAGACATGAGGCCGACGCGTGGGTAAACATAATCCTGAAAGAATTCGATGAAGTCATTTTGCGATTTATCGAGGCAACCTATAAATACTCTGAAAAAGTTCTAAAGGCGCAGCAGGAGATGATCAACGAGCTAAGTGCACCAGTCATTTCCTTAGGCAATCAACAAGGTTTGCTGCCATTAATCGGCGATATTGATACTTCCCGAGCAAAAATGATTCTTGAATATACTTTGAAGCAATGTTCAGAAAGAGATATCAACCATCTCTTTATCGATTTATCGGGAGTAGCAATGATTGATACAATGGTCGCTCATGAACTGTTCCAGCTGTTAAAAGCTTTAAAACTCATTGGAGTAAAAGCAACTCTATCCGGAATACGTCCTGAGATAGCGCAGACTGCTGTACAGCTAGGACTAACATTTGATGGGACAAATATTAAAAATAGCCTTGAGCAAGCTCTCGGCAAAAAGTAACAGAAAAACGGCTTCCGAGGAAGCCGTTTTTAAGTTTAAGCCATCATATAACTGTCTTCAAGGAAACCAGATTTGTCGTGCACGATTGCATCCACTTCGTTACCTTCAATCGTTTCCTTCTTCAATAAAGCTTCTACCAGCTTTTCAAATTGTTGCTGATGCGCATTAATAATCATTTCTGATTTCTCCAGCGCGTCCTCGAACAGCTCCTGCATTTTTGTTTCCTTGAGGCCTTTGCTGAAAGTTAGTGAGAAACCTTCCTGGAGGAGACCGGTATCGACCATCTGCTCAATGATTTGTTTAGCCTGCTGTACATCTCCGCTTACACCAATACTGTGTTCGCCAAGGAACATTCTCTCTGCAACACCTCCGGCAAGAATCATGGCAATACGATCAATCAAGTCACTAGTTGTAGACAGTTGAAGCTCCTTAGGTATAGGGGCTACATACCCAAGTGCCTGTCCACGAGGAATAATCGTTGCCTTTCTCACTGATCCTGGTTTTGTTACAGAAGATACTAAAGCATGTCCTGCTTCATGGATAGCGACTCTGCGCTTAGTGTCAGCATCCTGCAGAGTACGGGATGTACTTCCTAGAATCGTACGGTCAAGAGCATAATCAATATCACTTCTGGAGATGAAGTCCTGGCCATTTCTCAATGCACGCCTGCTTGCAGTTTCAAAAAGGGAATTGAGCTCAGCGCCCGAGAACCCAGATGTACTTTCCGCAAGGTCATCAAGAGAAGCAGCAACATCGTCTGCAAGGTTCTTGCCTTTAACATGAATATCAATAATTTCTCTTCTCCCTTTTGTATCAGGAAGGGGAACATTAAACGAAAAATCAATTCGTCCTGGACGAAGGAAAGCATCATCCAGCATATCTTTTCTATTGGTAGCAGCGATAAAAAGGATGCCGTCATTCGCGTGGCCTCCATCTAACTGAACCAGAAGTTCCGTCAGCGTTTTCTCGCCTTCCTCACCACCATGCGGCTTTCTTTTTCCCGCAAGTGCGTCCACTTCATCAATGAAAATTACCGCAGAACCTTGTTTCCGGGCATTCTGGAAAAGGCTGCGAACACGTGAAGCTCCAACTCCAATGAACATTTCGTTAAATGCTGATCCACTTGCCGAAAAGAAATTGGCATTCAGTTCCCGGGCGATTGCCTGGGCAAGCAGTGTCTTCCCTGTGCCAGGAGGTCCATAAAGCAAGATGCCCTTTGGCGGTTTTATCCCCATTTTGGCTGATCTTTCTGGATCCTTTAAAATAGAAAGAGTTTGGAGAATTTCTTCCTTCATCTCATCCTGAAGCCCGCCAACATCTTTTAATGTAATGGAGGGAAGAGGCATTGGCTTAGAAACGCTGTTCTTCATCCTGTTGCCAGTCCCAATTCCACCCGTCTTCTTTTGGATGACATATACTGCACCCATCAATAATAAAACGACTCCACCAAGAATCCATGCACCATATTTGCTGTTGCTCGCATATTCATAGTTAACATTATTTTTCTCTACTAATTTATCTACCATTTGGCTGCCGGGAGGAACTTGGGAAACAAATGTAGAATTCTTCGTTTTTAGAACAAGTGTCCCGTCTAAACTTTCCGTGAGGGTAGCTGGTTCACCCTTCAGATTTTCAACTGTATTAGCCAGGGAAGAAAAAGGAACAGAAACCTTGTCTTCTGTATTTTGAGCCACAAAAGTAGCTGCAATTGTAATAATCACCATAAACACCGCAAATAGCGGAAGGACCTTAGAAACAAATTTCGGATTTGAATTCATGTGTTCAGCTCCTTATCGAATCTACCTACCATTATAAGTAATAAATAGGGGTTATGAATGGGTAAATTGAAGGAGTATGAGTGGTAAATATATGAAAATACCAGACAAATGGTTTAAATTCCTTTTACACAGGGGATATATCAGGTTTTTATTTTGTAAATTGGGAAATTATTTGTGAAAAATTTGTGACAAATACTCTAATTGGAAAGATATACAAGTAGATTGCCAAAAGCTACTTGAAACTTTTGGAAGTTGCGGATAGGATGAAAAGAGATTCATAACAATTTATTCGCAACTAATGGAGGGGTCTGTTTGAAGGACTGGAAAAATCCGTTATTGCTGATCTTTGGAATCGGAGTATCAAATATCGGCAATTGGATTTATTTTGTGGCAATCAATCTTTTGGTTCTCAAGATTACGGGGTCGGCAGCAGCAATCGCAGGGTTATTCATCATTAGGCCACTAGCTATTCTTTGTACGAACACTTGGGCAGGCAGTGTAATCGATCGTGTAAATAAAAGGAAGCTGATGATTTATATCGATCTTATCCGCGGAGTCCTAATTGCAGCAATACCGCTGTTTACTTCTTTAATACCAATCTACATCATTATGTTTTTGACCAATATTGCCGGTGCCTTTTTTGCACCAACGTCAGAGACTTATATTACCAAATTGGTGCCAGCAGACAAGAGAAAGAAATTCAATTCCATGTTTTCATTTGCTACCTCAGGCGCTATGCTTGTAGGGCCAAGTGTTTCAGGAATTTTAATTATGTACGGAAGCATCAATACAAGTATATACATAAATGCTGTTACATTCTTCTTATGTGCAGCAGCCATTTACTCTCTGCCTGATGTGGACCTTGATTTGGGCAAAGATACCTATAGAGAACGGATTACACTCAAAATGGTTGTGAGTGATTGGAAAGCGGTCATTGATTTCGGCAAGATGGCTGCTGGCTTCATGCTCGTTTTCCTTCTTTTCCAATTCATTACCCTGATTTCCTTTGCTCTGGATTCACAGGAGGTAACATTTATACAGCAGGTAGTCGGTCTGTCTGAAAAAAATTACGGTTTATTGGTAAGTTTGACTGGTGCTGGATATGTAGCGGGCTCTTTTGCTGTTTCGGCATTGGCAAACCGATTATCGGTAAAGCTCCTTTTAGGAATGGGTTCATTCCTAAGCGTAACTGGATATCTTCTCTTTTACGCTGCCAATTCTGCAACAGTACCACTTGCCGTCATCGGGTTTATCATAATAGGGTTCTTTTCACCGTTTTCCTATACAGGCTACAGTACATTCTTTCAAAATAATGTACCTGTCGACCTAATGGGCAGATTCAGCAGTGCATTCGCATTTTTTCAGGCAATCATTCAAATTGTTTTAACCTTGATACTAGGTTACCTCGCTGAGTCGCTAAATCTTCAGGGTGTAAGCATCGCGTTTTCTGGAGTTGCCCTTTTGCTGGCCATCTCCCTGACTTCGATCGTGTACCTTCAATCGAAACAAAGATTATTCGTGCTCGAAGCCGATTCGAATTTAACAGAAAAAGGATAAGAGAAAAGCTGTGCCTGTCACCGACAGACACAGCTTTTGTTTTATTTCAGAAGTGGATTGGCCACATACGGGGATGACCTCAACAATAACCTCACTTATCGGGCTTCCCCCACCAGCCTTTAGCACGAAAAACTAGGGCTATGGCTGTGCCAATTCCAAACATCAGGAACAAAGCATAACCGTAACCGTACCTCCACCTGAGCTCAGGCATATCCTCAAAATTCATTCCATATAATCCGCCAATAAATGTCATCGGCAGGAATATAGCACTTACTAGAGTGAGTGTTTTCATAATCGAGTTAGCATGGTCACTCTTTAAGGTCATTTGCAAGTTAAAGATGCTGTCTAGGCCATCCTTAAAGGAATCCAGGGCATTTACCACTCTCGAGTAGCTATTTTTTAGATCGTTAAAATACAAAGCAGTATCTTCATCCACAAACCTGAGTTCCTTCCTGGATATTGTGGACATAACCTGATCCTGCGCTTCAATTGTCTGTCTCAGGTTGTGAAGTGAAGACTTCCAGCGGTGGATGCTCCTCGCAATTTCATTGGCAAATGGCTTATCAAAAACTTTCCGTTCTAGCTCCTGTATGTTATCAGCAATCTGGTCAATCATACTCAAATCTACAGAAGTGACCTTGTCAAATATATGGTAAAGGATTTTGCCGGCAGTTTCCATTTTATCTGGATGCTCAGTGAAAAGCTGCTTTAGCTGGGGCAATAAGTCTATATTTTCTTCTTCCTTTGTAACTACATAATTCTCACCGATTAAGATAGATATTTTCGCCTGTGAGTAATCATCCTGAATGGCAAATAACGATATGATCGCTTCATTATTAAAAACATCAATCTTCGGGATATCACTGAACTGCTGCAATCCCTTCAGTGCAAGCGGGTGTATTTTCATTCTGGAAATAAAATCATTAAATCCCTTTTCATTATCTGGATCAAAATGAATCCAGACAGTGTCTCCTGCAGTTGAGGGAAGGGTATATGCCTGGAGATTATGGATTGAAGCATCTGTTCCTTGAAAACGAAGCATACCGATCCTCCTTTTCCAAAATATAATCATCTTATTACCATTTAAGACTTCCCAATTTTGAAAACGATATCCTTCTATGCCGAAATAACTGTTTCTTGGAAAGTGTACATAAAAATGAAAAGTTGGATAAAAATACAAAAGATTGCTGAAGAGGAAATAAAATGCTTTCAGGTTTGGGGGAGAAAGGGGTTGATGGATTGTTTCATGCTGCAGTTGTAGCAGGAGGGCTTCTTCTTTCATTAAAGATGGGAAAGTGGGAAAATTGGCGCTTATTTTTGCCGACCTTTTATTATTGGGCTTTATTTAGCTGCTTCTATGAGTATATATCTTATATCGGAAATATACATTTGTGGGAGTTCCAGAAAAATTTCGTCAGTCTTTTCTTTACAGAAACAATGTACACCTTCATTTTTTACCCAAGTATGATCATTTTATTTTTAGGCAATTACCCAGAAGAAAAGGCTAAAAAAATTTGGCATTATTTTAAATGGATTTCTTTATCAATACTTATAGAAGCTATGGCTCTTCAATATGGAGCTATAAAGTTTTCGCACGGCTGGTCAATGGCCTGGGAAGTCTTCTTTTACAGCACAATGTACCCGATGCTTAGGCTGCACCATAAAAAACCCTTATTTGCACTTGTACTATCAGTCTTTTTTGTCGCATTTTATTTAATTGTCTTTGATTACAATCTTTTTTAGCTGATAGGCGTAAATCGTGTACTAATAGAAAAGCCAGGCAACTAGGGGTTTCCAGGATTTCAAGTGGGAACTGAGCAGCTGCCGCAGAAATCTCCAGTTATAAAAGAGCATATGGCCATACGGCAATAACAAATTAGAGGTGTAAGGATATGGCATATATTCAGGAAAGGGAGAGACGATTGGTTCTCTGGGCTGTGATAGGAATCGTCCTTTTTCTATCGCCCTACTTTATCCTAGGAGAGGATGCACATATCAGAGTTCATGATAATCTTGACTCGAACCTGGCATGGTATAAAGTACTAGCAGAAAGCGGCAAATTGACCGGGAGCGTCCAATCGGAGATTCCACAGGTAATCAATGGACTGCCGCGAAATGCAATGGGAACGGAATATACCTTGATTGTTTGGCTCTATTATTTATTCCCGACGATCTATGCATACGGAATAAGCCAGGCAATAACCAGGTTTACTGCTTTTGCGGGTATGTATTTGCTGCTTAAAAGGCATTTCATCAAAGACAACCAGTGGAGCATAATCCGTATTGGCACCTCACTGGCTTTTGCCTTAACCCCTTTTTGGCCATCAGGGATGCTAAGCACACTGGGTATGCCATTGGCACTTTGGGCCTTTCTGAATATTAGGGAAGGGGAACGAAGGCTGCATAATTATCTTGTATTGACACTGCTTCCGCTGTATTCAAGCATTGTCCTTGGATTTTTCTTTTTCCTATCCGGAATGGGATTTCTTTGGGCTGCTGATGTCATGCGTGGCAAAGGGTGGAATTGGCGTTTCCTCCTGTCCATTGTTTATATGACACTAGTCTACTTTTTGACTGACTACCGGTTAGTCTATTCCTTTTTATTTGACGATGAACCAAATAGCAGGGATGAATATTTCCATGCGCGCTTGAGCTTTGGGCATTCTCTTAGGCTGACATTCAAGAATTTCATCATTGGGCATCATCATGCACATACGGTGCACACATGGATCATCCTGCCTGTACTGATCATTTCTCTAATCTTAATAGCAAAAAAAAAGGAATGGAAATCGGCAAGAATATTCTTGTTCCTCTTTTTCTTGAATTTCATCCTTTCTGCTTGGTACGCATTTTGGTTTTACAAAGGGTGGCTGCCTTTAACACAAAGATTCCATTTTCTCGATACATTCAACTTTGCCAGATACCATTTCTTGCGGCCGTTGATTGTTTATGTGTTATTCGCACTGGGATTGAAGATTTTATGGGAACAGGGAAGTGTATTTAGGAAGGCTGTGCCCTGGCTTATAGCCGGACAGCTCGTTGTCCTGTCACTCACAAATGAAGAAATTTTCTACCGAAACAAACCATCTGTGAAGCAATTTTATGCCGAGGAGCAATTCAGACAAATCAGGGACCATATTGGCATGCCGCAGGAGGATTACCGGGTCGCAAGCATAGGATTACATCCGGCCATCGCTCAATACAATGGGTTTTATACGCTGGATACATATAATAACTTCTATCCATTGTCCTATAAGTATCAGTTCCGGAAAATCATTGAAAAGGAACTCGAGAAAAATAAAAAAATCCGCACTTATTTCGATGAATGGGGCGGACGCTGCTACATTTTCACAGATGAACTTGGCAAGCATTATATGTTCAAGAAACACTCAAAAAAGCGGATCAAGAATCTTGAATTGGATTTACAGCCATTTAAACAAATGGGAGGGAGATACCTTTTCTCCTCTGTCCCGATTGATAATCACCATGAAAACGGACTACAGCTAGACAAGATATTCACCTCAAAGGAGAGCGCATGGAAAATTTACCTTTATAAGGTTATATAACAGCAAGGAGGACACCGAAATGCTCACACCAATTTTGACAATCGTCGTTCCATGTTATAACGAAGAAGAAGTATTAAATGAAACTTGTATACAGTTAAAGGCTGTGCTGAAAAAAATGATTGAAGAATCGTTCGTATCCACTAAAAGTAAAATACTTTTTGTGGACGATGGGAGCAAAGATCGTACCTGGGATCTAATCTATAAAGAAAGCTTACAAGATGAGCTTGTTAAAGGGTTGAAGCTTTCAAGAAATGTCGGACACCAAAATGCACTTCTTGCAGGGTTGTTTGCTGCAAAGGAAGCTTCCGATTGCCTTGTTTCAATTGACGCTGACCTTCAGGATGATATTCATGCAATTCAGGAAATGGTCGTGAAATTTCTCCGGGGCTATGAAGTAGTCTATGGTGTTCGCAGCAAGCGGGACACAGATTCATTATTCAAAAGATGGTCAGCAGAAGGTTTTTATAAATTGATGGACAAACTTGGAGTCAAAATTGTCTTTAATCACGCAGACTTCCGGCTGATGAGCAGGAGGGCAGTGGAGGAGCTGGAAAAATTTGCAGAGACAAATATGTTCCTGCGCGGAGTAGTACCATTGATAGGGTTCAAATCAACCTCTGTCTATTACGATCGAAAACCAAGACCAGCTGGGGAAACGAAATATCCATTGAAAAAAATGCTGTCATTTGCGTTTGATGGAATCACTTCTTTTTCCGTCACTCCAATCCGGTTCGTTTTGCTGATCGGTTTCATCTCGTTCTTTGTGAGTCTGGGTTTCGGGGTGTATTTTCTTGCATTAAAATACTTTGGCAGCACAGAACTTGGCTGGACTTCACTGATCACTTCAATTTGGCTGATCGGCGGCCTCCAGCTAATTGCCCTGGGGCTAGTCGGGGAATATGTAGGAAAGATTTATAAAGAAACTAAACGGAGGCCGAAATACATTGTTGACATGGACCTGTTTAATTTTCCAGTAGCAAGAAAGCTGATAAATGAGGATGGAATGAGTTATGAGCCAGCTGGCTTCAATGCTCGGAAGCTATCTGAAACGAACTAGTCATATGTCGGACAGGTTGATGGCCACCCTTAAGAAAAGGCAGACCTTCATTCGATTTCTGCTTGTTGGTATTTTAAATACCATTATAGGAATGGGTTTAATGTTCCTGCTTAAGATAGGATTGAACTGGCCCTATTGGATGGCAACTTTCATAGGTAATTCAATAGGAGCGGCCGTAAGCTTCTTTTTAAACAGGAGCTTCACTTTTAATAGTAAGGTATCAATGGGGAAGGGGATGATTAAATTCATCGCTGTCATTCTCATTTGCTATTTGGCCTCATTTTCAGCCGGGAGATTTATTGCTTCCTTCGGCATTGCAATACCAATCACAACGGTCATCCCAGCTGACAATTTGGCAATTGTAATTGGCACAGGCCTGTATACAATCTTGAATTATTTGGGGCAAAAGCAAATTGTGTTTAATAAGTAGATAACACGGGAGCCGGCAGAAGCCAGCTCCTAATTTAGTTGACTAAAACTGAAAAAAGGTATAAAAAGAAATGAGGCAACGTGAAATTAAAAAGATAGAGGAGAAAATGTTACATGAATTTATGGGAGTTGTTCGTAGCCTTTATACTAGGCTTAGTAGAAGGTTTAACAGAATTTGCCCCGGTATCATCAACCGGACATATGATCATTGTGGATGACCTGCTGCTGCATTCAAAAGAATTGTTCACTGAGCCTGTGGCCAACACCTTTAAGGTGGTCATTCAGCTAGGTTCAATTTTAGCTGTTGTGATTGTGTTCAAAGATCGTTTCATGAATTTGCTCGGCTTGAACAAAAAAGAATCATTTGGTGATTCATCCGGCAGATTAAGCCTGTCAAAAGTGATCGTTGGATTAATCCCCGCTGGCATAACTGGAGTACTATTTGAGGATTATATCGATGAACATTTGTTTTCAGTGGAAACTGTCATCATCGGTTTGGTAATTGGAGCCATTCTGTTGATATTGGCAGACCGTCTTCAGCCGAAAAACCTGAAAACCGAGGATGTTGACCAAATCACATACAAGCAGGCTTTTGGAGTTGGCTTGTTTCAATGCCTGGGGCTCTGGCCTGGTTTTTCCCGTTCAGGTTCAACCATCGCAGGCGGTGTATTGCTCAGCATGAGCCATAGGGCCGCATCAGACTTCACCTTTATTATGGCTGTTCCTATCATGTTAGGTGCAAGCGGAATCTCTTTGTTGAAAAACTGGGAATACTTCACGGTTGATGCCCTTCCATTTTTCATTGTTGGCTTCATCAGCGCATTTGTGTTCGCACTTGTTTTCATCAAATTCTTCTTGAAATTGATTAACAAAATTAAACTTGTTCCATTCGCAATTTACAGGATCCTGCTTGCAGGATTAATATACTTTATTTTTTTACAGTAAAGCTTTAACGAAATTGTATAAGAGAAATAATAAAGGAAAAGGCAGACAAGCCTTTTCCTTTTTACGTTTCACAGAATCCTTTACCAGCGGTGAGCTTTCGCATTAGCCCTCGCAAGAATGGTATTCTTTGTAACTTGAGTCTGCCCATTCACCTGCGAATTGGTACGCTTCCGCCTAGTCCAGGTATGGTGGAAAAGTTCTGAGTGCGGATCCAAATGATCTTTGTAACTCATACAATCACCTCAGGAATGGATTTTTGAAACGCATGATATTCCATTGGAACATCTTCTATAGCGTTTGTTTAAACCCAGTTCACTATTCACCGAGCCGTCCGTTAGTCGGGGAGATTTGAAGCGAGTACATTAAGTAATTGATATGGTTACATGTTAATTATCCTGTGTTGGTTACCCAGAATTATAAAATATGTCTAGGATGAGGACCAATAAGCCACATGGGAGAATGAAATAAGCAAAATTTGAAAAAAAGATGCAAATTTGCTTGGCACTTCATTGGTGACCGAATATGAATCATTTGGAAAAAATGGGCACCAATCGTGACAAAAAAAATCCTCTAGAAAAAATGGCCGCCAATACAATTTATTCACACCTTTTAATAAGCAAGATATGTATTATAGCCAAACACATTAATTTACAATATCCCCAAAATTCTCGATGCCCAATAAATTATTTTTGCTTTTTTTGTAACTTTTTACAATTTCCGTCGTAATAAAGTATGTAAATTAGAATAAACAGTACATAGCAATGGAAGTGGGGGAACATGTATGAATGGGTATGCCCTTGAAGTAAAGAAACTAACGAAAACGATCCGGAAAAAGACAATCGTTGATGATGTCAGCTTTCAGGTTGAGCGTGGCGAGATTTTTGGCCTTTTAGGGCCGAATGGGGCGGGAAAAACGACGATCATCAGAATGATTGTCAGTTTGATAAATCGTACAGACGGTTCAGTTATCGTTAATGGTCATAATTTGGATGATTCTTTTACTTTGGCGATGAATGAACTGGGAGCGATTGTTGAGAACCCGGAATTTTACAAATATCTCAGCGGCTACAAAAACCTGCGCCACTATGCACGCATGGCCATGAAGGATATAACTGAAGAAAGGATCAAGGAAGTAACGAGGCTGGTTGGGCTGGAGGATGCCATCCATGACAAAGTCCGTACCTATTCACTCGGTATGCGGCAGCGCCTTGGTGTAGCACAGGCAATTTTACATAAGCCTTCGATTCTGATTCTTGATGAGCCGACGAATGGACTTGATCCACAGGGAATCAGAGAGTTTCGTGACTATCTGCGCTTGCTGGCAAGCCAGGGTACATCTGTATTGGTGTCTTCTCATTTGCTTTCCGAGATGCAGCTTATGTGCGATCGATTTGCGATTATTGAAAAAGGGAAGCTAATCCATATTTCAAGTATGCATGATCAGGAAAACGGAGCAGAAGAGGCAATGAGAACTGTTGAGATAGAGGTCTCGAATGCTGCTCAAGCTGCACAGGTCATAAAGGAGAATATTTCTGAAGTAAAACTAGACGGTATAAAGGATTCGAGAATCATTCTATCCGCTTTTAAGACTTCGATTCCTGCAATCAATAAGATATTGGTACAAAACGATATTGACGTTTATGAAATACTGAATGTTAAAGCCACCCTTGAGGACCGATTCCTTGAAATCACAAACAAAGATAAAAAGGAGCAGACGGTATGATTGCATTAATACAGAACGAATTAATGAAGATATTCGGAAAAATGGCGAGCTGGATTTACATGGTGATCATTATAATGGCTGTTTTAATAGCAGGAATCATCTATTCAAAATTTAGCGGTGAACCAAATCCGAATTGGCGCCAGGATACTCAGGCGGAAATAACGATGCTGGAAAATCAGCTGGAATCCGCGCCTGATGAAGAGAAACCGTTGATTCAATCTCAAATTGATCAACAGCAAGAGCTTTTGGACAAGAATATCGATCCAACAGCAAAAACGAATTGGCACTTTATGAATGATGTTGTCGTCGGAGTCAGTTCACTTGTCACGCTGTTTGTAGTCATCGTTGGAAGTGCAAATGTAGCTGCGGAATTCTCAGATGGAACCATTAAACAACTGCTGATCCGGCCGCATAGAAGATGGAGCATTTTGCTATCCAAGTACATCGCAGTCATCATCTATGCGTTGCTAATGACAGTGACGCTTATCGCATCTGGATATTTAATCGGACTCATCCTATTTGGCAGCGGCGACTTTAATATGAAAATCTTTGAGATCACTCTTGAAGGACGCAAGGAAGCAGTGGTTGGCACGCAGTTTTTCCTCAAAATGCTTTACTATATCCCAAGCCTATTGGTAATCATGACAATTGCCTTTATGCTGTCTACTTTATTTAAAAGCCAGGCTCTGGCTGTCGGTATCGGTATTTTCGTCCTATTCTTCTCATCTACTTTAGGCGGGATCATCCTCATGCTGGCTGATAAATACGCTTGGGCAAAGTTCCTTATCTTCCCGCATCTGGATTTAACCGTTTATGCGCTGCAAGATCGCATTTTAGAGAATATTACACTGCCCGTTTCATTATCGATCTTGGCCATTTACTATGCGATTTTCATGATGGTGACTTTCTTCTTTTTTCAAAAAAGGGATATCAGTATTTAAGTTGAATATTAATTAGGAGCGGCCTTTGCCGCTCTTTTAATTATTAGGCAGCGTTAAACAAAGCTGCTGATTTTCGTTCCAGGCGCTTTGCTTTCCTCTGAAAAATTATGAAAAATCCCAATTGCCGGCTTTTTCAAGAGCAAATTTTTCTTGGGGCGTGCGGTGAGCCTCCTCGTCGCTTTGCTTCTGCGGGGTAAAATGACCCTTCTCTTCGGGCCATTTCTACCTAGGTCTCACCTGTCCCGCTTCATCCCGAAGGAGTCTACGCGCCTGCCACTACAATCAACAGGGTTTAAAAATCAACATACACTTTAAAAGAGCCAATTTTTATAAGGGGGTTGTGGGAGTGGACCCAATATTATTGGATTTTCCTGCACAATTTGAGACAGAGAGACTTTTAATCCGCATGCCGTTGCCAGGAGACGGAGCGATTACCTGTGAATCGATCAATTCTTCATTGGCTGAGCTGAAACCATGGATGCCGTTTGCCCAAAAAGAGCAGACGTTAGAGGAAACCGAGAGCGTCATTCGTCAGGGATATATTAACTTTCTTAACAGGTCCGATTTACGGTTATTGGTTTTCAAGAAAGATACGGGCGAATTCATCGCCTCATCCGGTTTGCATCGGATTAATTGGGAAATACCTAAATTTGAAATTGGCTACTGGATTGACTCCCGTTTCAGCGGGAAAGGATACATGACTGAAGCTGTTAAGGGCATAACAGATTTTGCGGTCAGGGAATTGAAAGCAAGAAGGATCGAGATCCGCTGTGATTCTAAAAATGTAAAAAGCAGGGCAATACCTGAGAGACTTGGTTTTGATTTGGAAGGGATATTGAAAAATGATTCCTTATCGGTAGAAGGGGAAATAAGGGATACCTGTGTCTACGCCAAAGTATTCTAAAAACAAAAAAGAGCAGCTCATCAGCTGCTCTTTTCATTATTGGCCTTGCCATTGTCTCAGTTTATCGATAACTTTATCACTTGCTTTGCCAGCATCCTCTTGCATTTGTTCCAGTACCTTTTTCCACTTTGGAGCTTCCTCTTTTAACTTATCTTCTACCTGTCCCGCTTTTTCCTTCAATTCCTTTTCAAGTCGATTCGCTTTTTCCCTTATGGCTTGTTCAGTTTCTTTATAATCGATCGTTTTACCAGATGTCCTCGCATTTATGGATTCTACTGCAAATTCCTCTGGCTTTATATGAGGGATGGTTTCTTCCATAATCGCCCGGAAAATTGGCACAACGTCTCGCGAGCTGCTGCTTGATAAGTAATGCTCACGATCGGTTTTATCATAGCCCAGCCAGACAGCCCCTACAATGTTAGGCGTATAGCCAACAAACCATTGGTCCTTTGTCCCGTTAATGTCTGCGTATGGCAGCTGTGTGGATCCCGTTTTTCCAGCAATTTGGGCATCCTCCATTTTTGTCCCTTTACCGGTACCGGTTTCTACGACATTCAGAAGCATGGAGGTCATTTCGTTTGCTACTCCTTTAGATGTGACACGCGTTTCCGATTCATCATGTTCGGCAATAATCTTACCTGTCGGCCCTACGATTTTCGTAATCAAGTGGGCATCATGCCGTTTGCCTCCGTTCGGGAAAACAGAGTAGGCTTCCGCCATCTTGAGAGGGGAGACTCCATTATGCATCCCTCCAAGAGCAAGAGCAAGGTTTTGGTCTTCTTTTTCCACCTTGATGCCAAAGCGGCGTACTGCATCGATTCCTTTTTCCAGTCCGATTTCATTTAACAGCCATACCGCTGGAAGATTAATTGACTTCTCAATCGCTTCATACATCGGGACCTCTCCCTGATAGGTGTCTGAGAAGTTCTTTGGACTGTATTTTCCAAAGCTCATTTTCTTGTCTGCCAACATGGAGTCGTATTTATAACCCTCTTCAAGTGCTGGTGTGTATACAGCGAGCGGCTTCATGGTCGATCCAGGCTGGGCCTTTAAGTGAGTAGCCCTGTTAAATCCGCGGAATACCTTTTCGCCACGTCCGCCAATAAGAGCACGTACTCCGCCATTGCCCGGGTCAAGAAGGACTGAGCCGCTTTGTACTAAAACATCGCTTGCCCTGTCAGGGAAAAGATAATCCTTTGTATATACGCTTTCAAGTCCTGATTGAAGATTCTGGTCCAATTCAGTATGGATCCGATAACCTCTAGTCATAATTTCATCCTGTGTAAGCCCGTATTTTGAGGTTGCTTCATCTAATACAGCATCCACATACGAAGGATATTTACGGTCAGCAAGGCTGCCGCCGCCATCTTCAAGCTCGATTTTTTCCTCTTTTGCGTCCTTGTACTCCTGATTGGTAATCATGCCTTGTTCCTTCATTTTTGCTAACACGACATTACGGCGTTTCATCGCGCCATCATAATTGTTATATGGATCAAGAGCAGATGGAGCATGGAGGAGGCCTGCTAGCATCGCTGCCTCACTGATGCTAACCTCCTGAATATTCTTTGCAAAATACTTCTTGCTTGCATTGTTTATTCCAAATGCTCCGCTGCCGAAATATACCTGATTGAGGTACATCTCCATTATTTCTTCCTTCTTATATACCTTTTCGAGCTCGACTGCTAAAAACAGTTCCTCAGCCTTACGCTTATATGTGCGCTCAGGAGAGAGGAGGGCATTTTTGGTCAGCTGCTGGGTCAATGTACTTCCTCCGCCAGTGATCCTGCCGGCAAATAAATTGCCGAAGAAAGCACGGGCAATTCCCTTGATATCAAAACCATTATGCTGATAAAAGCGCTCATCTTCAATTGCGACGACGGCATTAGGTACATATTCAGGAATGTCATTGATCGAAATGCCGCCTGTACGGTTGGTCGCAAGCTTGCTCGCTTCGTCGCCATCTTTATCATAGATGACTGTCGCCTGGCTTAATCCATCCTTTAAAGATTGGACATTGGCCCTGCTGGCGATAAAGGCAAACCAGAGGATGGACAGCAAAATAAACACTAACAGAACTAATAACAAAATTTGAGTAAGGTGGCGCCTTTTCCAAAAGCGGACGATTGCCTCCCAAAATCTTCTTAATAATTGCATAGATGTTCTCCTTTTTGAAAGGTAGCTTTTTTGTTCGGTTCCTTATTGGTAAAATCAGGTTAGAAACCAAATCATCCTTATATTATAAATGATTTTCGTTAAACGGGAAAAGCGTAAGCATATTTGGCTTATTCCTTCGCCTAATTAGTATTCCTTTTAAACATGCAGACTATTTTTAGGAAAGTGCTTTTGAATGATTTTCAAAAAGTTTTGTAACATTATTTGCTGCTAACCATTTGTAAGTTTAAATGGACTTTCTAAATAAAATTTAAAAAACTTGAAACAAAACTACGCTTCAAGCGACTTATACAGGAATGGGGGAGTGATATGTGGGGGACAGCCGGCCGGACATGAATGATATATACAATCGCTACCATCGCGATGTTTATCATTTTGCACTTTACTTTACAAATAACAAACAGGAAGCTGAGGATATTACGCAGGAAACATTTATCAAGATTATAAGATCATATGAAAGTTTAAAGGATTCTGAAAAAATAAAAACCTGGATCCTTTCGATCGCCAGGAATACTGCTATGGATTTACACCGAAAAAAGAAGTTTGTCAGTCTTTTTCCAAATTGGGTATTTGAAAAAGGCAGTGACAAGGATACACCTGAAGATCTCCTGTTAAAAAAGGGGGATTGGGATGAACTCCAAAATGCTCTTATCAAATTGAAGCACCAATACAGGACAGTCGTCATTTTAAGAGGTCTAAAGGAACTAAGCATTAAGGAAACAGCTGAAATCCTTGGGTGCACAGAGACGAAGGTGCGCGTGGATTACCATAGGGCACTTCAGCTTTTGAAAAAAGAGGTATTATCGACTGAAGAAAGGTGGGAACTGAAGGATGGACAATCGTAAGCCTATGTCTTATGACCAAAGGTTCCTGGCACCATTAAAAAACAGGCCAGATCTTGAGCCGGACGAGGACTTTGCAGAAGAGCTAAGGACGAAACTACTCCTGGGAGAAAGAGTCATAAAAGCAGACAGCAAACCCAAATGGCGATGGCCATCACTGTTGCCTTTGATTATGGCAGTAATGCTATTCTCTGTTTTGACAGCTTCTTACATCGGCCAGAGTTCAAGTCATCTTAAGAAAGATGAAGAAGATACCGCAAAAATAATTGATGTCAGAGAGAACAAAGATGACGACAAGCAGACTGAGACATTAGAGCGGGATTTAAATAAAATTACTGCAAGTAAGCCAGCTCTAAATAACATTTATCAGGCGGCCTTTAAGATTACAGGCAGTTCTGCTATTGGCAAGCAGCTAGTTTTTTATTTTGATGCACTTGAAAAGGGTGACGAGGATTATCTAAAAGAAATTCTCCGTAATGAGGAATATCAGCAGCCGGAAGAAGAGGTAATTGAATACTACAAAAACACAGATTTCTCGACAATTGTACTAGAGAGTATAAACCAAGAAGATGATGTTTACCATGTTGTTTACTCCTATACAAAAAAGAAAACTGGGGAAACTGTCCGCCGGCGCATTATGATGAATAACGGAAATCCGAATTTAACATATATAGTTGACGGAGTCCCTGCTGTGCCGATTAATAAAGAAAAGGATCTGCTCATTAAGGACAAAGTGGATTTCCTGATGAAGTCGTTTAAGAACGGGATGACAGTAAAGTCCGCCAAAGACCTATTCGGTTCCAGCTATAAGGTGGTCACAGAAGTTGAGTCCGAGGATGGAAGTGTCAAACTTTGGGAGTATCATTATTTTGAGGAACCAGGTACAGTCAGGGCGGTTGATAATGAATCAATGCTCGACTTGCCCAACTTGATGAAGCAAAACATAGGGATTATTTTCACAATCAGCTGGACTGCTGAGGAAAAAGCATTAAAAGCAAATATCTTTTATACACAAAACGGAAAATTTCTTGCTAAAGGCATTATGGCCGATGGCACTTTCTATAAAAGAGAACAGAATACAGGTGAAATTGCCTATAATGTATCTGAAATTGAACTCACTGAGGAAGAGAGTGAGGTCTATCGAACATTTAAAATAAATCAGGATCCTAATGCTTTGAAAAATCTCTCACCGTTATCGATAGCAAAGCTATACGTGCAGGCAAGCCTGGAAAATGATCCGGAAACTCAGTATGCATTTTATACAACGCGCCCTGAATATATTAGGTGGTCCAAAGAAGAGCACTTGGAAAATGCTAAAAATGATCCTACATCGAAAGACGTAATTTTGGAAGCTTTAGGCGGAATACAAGAAGGCATTTTTCATAAAACTAGCGATTTTGAGGGTTATATCAGTTTTGAAAATAAGCATGGTTCCCAAGGTTTTCAAATGTTAATGGATCCAGATGGAATTTGGAAAGTGAGCTTTATGCCGATACAATAGATAAGAGAGGGCGGCTTATATGAAGAAAATTCTAATAGGAATCCTAACGACGATCCTGCTGGTTTTGCTTGGGGCAACAAGATCGCTTTATGTTGAAGGAGCAGAATTAGTCATCATTATTGCCGTAATTGTTTGCTGGAGTCTAATTATTCACTACTTTTCAAACAACACGAGCATTGGCAGACATCTAGTTATTACAGCTTTTGCTGCATTCCTCCTTAGCTGGCTGCTTGGCGCAGCAGATATTGTAATAGACCACTATCTATATTTCCTCCCATCAGGATTGGAGGATGGTGCGCCTCTGACAATTGGATTTAAATTAGAGGAATTTAAAGATGACTTACTTTTAGCCAGTCTTTATGTCATGGTGATCGCTGTAATTACCTCATACATTATAGTAAGTATCAGAGGCTATAACATATTCAAGAATACGTAAGTACTTCAAAAAACGTCTGGCAGTCAATTTGCCAGACGTTTTACCAATTATAAATACAGTATTACTTTTAGTTCTTCTTCCCCTCATTTTCCGACACATCAAGCTCTACCCAATCAACCGACCAATTTTCAATAGCTTCTAAAACCGGTTTAAGAGATAGCCCTTTTTCAGTTAATGAATACTCTACCCTGACTGGAACTTCGGGCAAAACTTCACGTTTTATTATTCCTTCCTTCTCCAGGTCCTTCAGTCTTTCAGATAATAATCTTCCGCTAAGAGGGAGGGAGGCTTCAATTTCCGAAAAACGATGAGTACCTGTAAGCAGCTTGTGAATGATCAATCCTGTCCAACGCTTGCTCATAATTTGCATCGCATATTCGAACTTAGGACAAAGCTGGTACATAAAATCACCTCAATTACAGTATAGCTTGTTATAAAATACTATACAAAATTAAAACTGCCAAAAACAAGGCTCATATCAGCACCTGGAAACCAAAGGAGAATTCATATAGTCAATATTTTTGGAAAATATTGCAATCAAGCAAGCTGGTAAGCTATTATTTACATTAATATATAAATAGGGGGATCTTTTTATGGAAATAGCAAATATTTATTCAAGCTTGCCTATATTGGAGACAGAAAGGCTGATTCTCAGAAAAATTACAATGGATGATGCAGAGGATATGTTCGCTTATGGATCGGATCCCGAGGTGTCCAGATATGTGACCTGGAACCAGCACCAGACGAAGGATGATACTAAAGAATTTGTTGAATTCGTTTTAAATCAATATGAAACTGGCAGGCTGGCACCATGGGGAATTGAATGGAAGGAGACCGGTAAACTAATCGGGACCATCGATTTTGTATCCTGGAATACTAACCATCATTTTTCGGAAATTGGCTATGTCATAGCGCGAGATTACTGGGGAAAGGGCATTACAACGGAAGCAGCAAAGGAATTGATTAAATATGGTTTCACAAACATGGGACTGGTAAGGGTTCAAGCGAAATGCTTCGTTGAGAATATCGGATCTGAAAGAGTCATGGAAAAGGCCGGCATGAAATTTGAAGGCATTTTAAGAAAAAGCATGCTGATTAAAGGCAGATATCGGGACTTGAAAATGTATTCCATTTTAAAGGAAGAATTTGAAGCCTTGTATCTGGGGGGATAAATAGGAAATGTTATTAACTTTAAAGTAGGGGATTTAGGGTAACCATCATAAAAGGCATGGAATTTAAAAACCATGCCTTTTAAATTTGGTTAAAAATCGATCCTGGCCGTGTACTCCTTAGCCACTTCATCATCTTTTTCAGTAAATACTTTGCTTGTTGTAAGTGCAATAGAATCAAAGTTAGCTTTCTCTATGATAAATCCTAAATTTCCTTGTTTTACTTCACCGGGATTTAATTTGCCGTTCAACTCTTCGAGATAAATATCATCTTCCCAGGTTTTCTTTTCTCCGGAATCTGTTTCGAGAAGAGCCACTGGAGCAAACCTGACTATGTGATCGGAATTATTTTTTATGGTTACAAATACTTTAATAAAATCGAAGGTTTCATCATGAGTATAGCCATGGAAAAAATCGATGAGGCTGTAATCAGGAGTATAAGTAATCACTTTTGCATCCCGAATGGTCATTTCAACCGGGCCAATGGTCAGCTTCTCACCAGATTTCTTGAATGCTTTCAACACAGCCTCACCTTTTTCATCAGAAAAAGAGTCGCCAATATTAGTTAATGAAGTGTCATCCGTGACTTGTGGATTAGAAACATACACAGCATTCTTCTTTGGCGGATTTTGTTCTCTTTTTTCCTCTTTCGTTGCATTGGATTTTTTAGGAACGTCAGATGATGAAGGTGAAAAATCTGATGATTCCGCTGAACAGCCGTTAATCATGATCATCATTAGCAGCATTATTAAAAGTTTATTCATAAGAACACCGTCCTGCAATTTGAAACCCGCTGCCAGAGGCAACGGGGAGGGGTCATCACTATTTGTCCTCAATTACAATTTCTTTATTCCCTTTTTCCAGAACGCTGAATACATGTTTTGCTAGGTCTGTGTTTTCGATTTTTCCTGCCAATTTCTCTCTGCCAGGACCGAAGGCATACACGTTCACATCTTCACCTGTATGACCGCTGGTTGTCCAGCCTGTATGGGAGCGCTGATTGAAGATTTCTTCAATGGCATTATCAATTTCAAGAACCTTTTGTCCAGCAGCTGCCTGTTTTACCGAGTCAATTTCCGCCTCAGTAAGCTCTAAGCCGATATTCTCTTTAAGCGTTCGCTCTACATCAGCGCCGGCTGCAATTTTCTCAGCCATATAATCTGGAGTCTTTTTTGCAGCTTTTATTGGCTCAGGGAACCAGTTATAAATACCGTCAGCACCTATTGAATAACCGCCTGTAGAATGGTCAGCTGTAGCAATAACCAGGGTGTGCTTGTCCTTCTTGGCAAATTCTACGGCAGCTTTAAAGGCTTTTTCATAATCTTCCATTTCACTCATTGCGCCTACAATGTCATTATCATGACCTGCCCAATCAATTTGGCTGCCTTCCACCATCAGGAAGAAACCATCCTTGTCCTTATTCAGTCTTTCGATTGCTGATTTTGTCATATCCTCAAGTGAAGGGATATCCTCCGTGCGATCGATCATCTTAGGCAGACCGCGGGGAGCAAATAGGCCAAGGATCTTGCCGTTTCTGTCTTTAGATAAAGCTGTCTTGTTTGAAACGAAGCTGTACCCGTCATCCTTAAATTCCTCGATAAGATTGCGATCCCCCCTGTCAAACAGATCGGTTCCGCCTCCGAGAAGGACATCCACCTTATGCTCGCCTTTTATTAATTCATCAAAATAATCATCTGCAATCGCATTCATGTTCTTTCGAGAAACATCATGGGCACCGAAAGAGGCAGGTGTTGCATGCGTGATCTCAGAGGTTGCAACCAGACCGGTTGCTTTTCCTTTTTCTTTTGCTGCTTCAAGGACAGTTTTGACCTCTGATTCATCATTATCCACTGCAATCGCAGCATTATATGTTTTAATACCAGCAGACATCGCAGTTGCAGAGGACGCGGAGTCGGTTATATTTTGCTCAGGATCTTCGGCATATGTAGACTGCTGCCCTATCAAGAATTGGTCAAACGCCGTCTTTTCTGCTAGTTTTGTAGCAGGATCATCTTTCAGATAACGGTATGCAGAGGTATAGGATACTCCCATCCCATCGCCAATCATGAAAATTACATTTTTGATTTCAGGACCCTGATGCTGATTTTTCCCCTTGGCTTCAGCCGTAAATGTTCCTGCCAGGCTTCCTAAGGCCAAAGTCGATATTACTGCAAATGGCACTAGCTTTTTCTTAAGGCCTTTACTCATATATTTTCCCCTCCATTACTAGAATGTAAGTTCATTATAGTATATATTTTGAAAATTTCATTTTTTAGGAGAGTTAGCTTTCAGAAGGCAAAATAAGCTTTTATAACCAAATGCTCATCCTTAATATTGGCGTAGGATTTTTGAAATACTTAATTTGGAAGATAGTCAGCTTCTTTTATAGCTAAATAGACTTAGATGCTAGTAAAGGATGGATTGTTTGATAAAAACATGACATTTGAAGCATTTTTCCAGCTGGGCTGCTAAAAGCTTCCAGCATTTCTCTCTGACAATTTTTAAAAATGATAAAATGGGATCGAAGGGGTTGGGGAAATGTTAAATTTATATATTACTCGTCATGGAGAAACATGCTGGAATGTCGAAAAGAGACTTCAAGGGTGGAAGGATTCACCACTAACAGAAAATGGGATCCGAAATGCTAAAGCTTTAGGTAAATCACTAAAAGGCACTTCGTTTGATGGCGTTTATTCAAGTCCCAGTGAAAGGACCCTGCATACTGCAAAATTAATTATCGGAAATCAGGACCAACAGTTCAAGCTTGATGACAGACTCAAAGAAATAAACATGGGAGAATGGGAAGGGCGAACCCATGACGAAGTATCCGGATTTGATTCGGAATTTTTCCATGCGTTCTGGAATGCACCTCATCTATATAATCCTCAAAATCGCGAAGGCTTCTTGGATGTCCAGAACCGAGCTTCAGATGCGGTTAATATGATCAAATCTGAACATAAAACAGGAAATATACTAGTCGTCACCCATACTGTGGTAATAAAGTGCCTGCTTGCTTATTTCAAAAAGCAGCCCATTGAGAAATTGTGGGATCCTCCATATATCTACGATACAAGTTTAACAGTCATAAAAATGGGAAGTGAGCCATCAATCATTCTTGAGGGGGATATATCACACAGAACCTTTGACACCATTGCAGCAAACTGACTAATACAAATAAAAATGGAAGAAGCTGGTCCTCAGCTTCTTTTTTTGGTCATGTAAGAAAAATAGGATTGTGCTTTTAGAAAACGCGGAGTAATATTGAAGAGGTGAAATTAGAGAGGAGTTGGTATTGTTGGGTTATTCAATAGAGCCTGATCCCGAAAGGCGCGGGGAAGTCGATCATCTCTTGGATTTGATAATATTGAATATTGCAAGTCTATCAACTCTGAAAATAGGTTGTTGGCTTCCTCAATAATATGTGAGGAGGTTTACGTATGCTTGAAATCTTTAAAAGCAATGAGTCGAGGCAGCTAGAATCAGTTGAAGAAATTACAAAAGGCTGCTGGGTGAACATGGTTCATCCTTCTGAAGAAGAAATTATTAAAGTAGCGAACGAAACAGGGATTGCGGTAGATTTTATCCGCGACGCCCTTGATGACGAGGAACGCCCAAGGATAGAAAAAGAAGATGGAAATGTCTATATCATCGTTGACTATCCATATATCACACATGATGAATCTGGGTTCCCGATTTATGAGACGATTCCGGTTGGCATTGTGCTCACTGCAGGATGCATTATCACAGTGTCTCTTAAAGAGACTCCTGTCCTGAATGAATTCAGGACTAACAGGGTAAAGGAATTTTTCACATTTAAAAAAACCAGATTTGCACTGCAGATCCTGTATGTCATTTCAATCTATTATTTGAGGTACCTAAAGCAAATAAATAAGAAAACCAATGAGATTGAGCGTGAGCTGCATCAATCTATGAAAAATAAAGAACTGTATGCTTTCCTTGCACTTGAGAAAAGCCTGGTATATTTTACGACTTCCCTCAAGTCAAACAAGGTCGTCCTTGCGAAAATCATGCGTTTCAATTATTTGAAAATGTATGAGGAAGACAAGGATTTACTTGAAGATGTCATCATTGAGAATACCCAGGCGATTGAAATGGCTGAGACCTATAGTTCGATTTTAAGCGGAATGATGGACGCCTTTGCATCAATTATCTCGAATAATCTTAATATGGTAATGAAGTTTTTGACCTCCATTACGATCATTCTTTCGTTTCCAACTATGGTTGCAAGCTTTTTCGGCATGAATGTTGAACTGCCCTACCAGCATCACCCGATGGCTTTCTTTTTTGCCTTAAGTCTTGCAGTTTTCCTTGCAGGATTAACAGCGTTTGTATTTTGGAAAAAGAAATACTTTTAGTAATGAAGCCTGGACTTTTTAATAGTCCAGGCTTTTTTAGTCTAAAATTTTGCCTTCCTACATATTCATTTTGTAAGAATGCTTGTTTCAGGAGTTTCCGAAACCAGGTGATTGAGAGGACTTTGGGGTGATGCAATGGTTGTTCTTCTGAAAAGTATATATAAAAAAATCCTGGCAGTACTCATAATTTGTATAAGCACCTTCTGCATATTTTTCGCAGCTGGATTAATTTCTTCATTTAATATTAGCTTCTTTAAATTTAAGGTCAACGGAGACATTGGTGCTGAAGCATTTCTTAGAATCATCAGTTATGACCACCCATTGATAGGCCATGCATTTACAGACACGAACACGGATTTTTCTTTAATGCCTACAGGGTTCAAGCTGATCACCAATATTGAAATAAATGACCTAAGGACACTAATAAGAAGTGAAATCCCCGGATTCAGGGCATTTGATTCCAATTTCCTGATTGCTGATGAAGGTGTTGACTTTACTGATATTCCATTCGAATCAGCACCTCCAATGGATGTGCTGCTCCAGCAAAGAGAAATGGCCGCAAATGAATTAAAGGAGTTAAATAGCGGAAATGTCCCAATTGGGGACTCACCGGCGGAAAAGGTGGTATTTATTTATCATACTCATAGCTGGGAATCCTATCTGCCGTTATTAGGACTTGAAGGAGCCGAAAATGAGAATGAAGCGGTGGATGGGAAAACCAATATTACCATCGTTGGCGATCTGCTTGGAAAAGAATTAGAAAGGCGAGGGATTGGAGCAACCGTGGACAAGACCAATATCGGTGAGCAACTGAAGGCCAAAGGGTGGCAAACAGAAAGATCCTATGAAGTTTCCCGGACCTTGGTCAAAAGTGCAATGGCAGGAGAAGAAAAGCTCACCTATTTTATTGATCTACACCGGGACTCGGTCCGAAAAGATTCAACGACAGCGAAGATCAATAATGAACCTTACGCAAAGCTGGTTTTTGTGATTGGTGAGGAGAATAAAAATTTTCAGCGTAATTTAAAATTTGCTAATGAGCTTCATCAATTCCTAAATAAAAATTATCCCGGTATCAGCAAAGGTGTTTTGCCTAAAAAAGGAATTGGGGTAGATGGGGTCTATAACCAGGACCTGAGCGGAAATTCACTCGTTGTTGAGGTTGGCGGAGTGGATAATAATATGAAGGAGTTGAAAAATACGATTGAAGCATTAGCAGAGGCGATAAGCCAAATCTCACGGAAGGCCGAAGAAGTAAATGGATAATAAATTTGAAAAATATTTCTGGCTGATTTGGATGTGTGCGACCACGATCCTTTCTTATATATTTTTCTCCTTTACTATAACAATCAGTTTTTTCCTTGCAGGATTGGCACTTGTTTGCAAATGTCTTATTGAAGAAAGTCTGAACATTGGTGAAGAGGAAAAAACCCATTGAGGCTCTTTGGGCCCAATGGGTTTTCTTGTTTATTTAAACCAGCCCTTTTTCCAGAACCAGGCGAACATTGTCATCCCAATTACAAACATGGCGAATAGGGCTCCGAAATATCCAAGATGCCACTTGAGTTCAGGCATATTTTCGAAATTCATTCCATAGATACCAGCTATGAAAGTCAGCGGCATGAAAATGGTAGTTATTACAGTGAGGACTTTCATGACTCGGTTGGTCTCATGCGAATTCATGGAAAGATAACTGTCACGGATGTCAGTCGTAAGCTCCCGGCTTGCTTCCACTTTTTCACCAAGCCTTAACAGATGGTCATGAATATCGGCGAAATATTCCTTCCTTGCCAGGATTCCAGCCAGCCTGTGGGAATTGATCATCCGATACACCAAATCCCTCATCGGAGTAATCGTGTGCCTTAACGAAAGCAGTTCGTGGCGGGTATCGAATAAGTCCTCGAGAAGCACCTCCATTGACCGATCAGCGGAATTTTCATCAATCTCATTCAGAAGGTCCTCTATTCTGTATACATGGGGGAAGTAATTATCAACGATTTTATCCATGACATGATATAAGACCAGTGATGGGTCCCATGAAGAAGGTGATGCTGACTTAACCAAACGATTCCAGACATCATCAATCTCCGGGTTGCTTTGGCCATGAAATGTAACGATATAATCTGAGCCAAGAAACATATCTACCTCTTCTTTCTCCATGGTAGAGGGGTTCAATGACTGAACGACAAAGAAATGATAGTCTTCATAATAATCCAATTTTGGCCTTTGAAGCGTATGGATGCAATCTTCAATAGACAATGGGTGAAAATTGAGTGGATACTTTAAATAACTTATTTCTTCCTCTGTAGGAGCATTAAAATCAATCCAGTACCAATTGTAATTACCGGAAATCAATTGCTGAATCTCCAGGCCAGTGACTATTTCATGAGTTTGAGTAACAGCGAGCGTACGAAACATAGATTCTCCCATCAGTGTTTTTCTATTATTATTTTAATTATAAGGCTGAACAAAGCAAGCCTGGGCTCACATAGCAGCCTAGCTTCCTTTCTTAACATACCACAAAAAACTCTAATTAAATCTGGCATACAGGTATTTATCATGTAATAGCTAGTGGGTAAAAATGATGTTGTATAGCGAACTCAAGATCAGGTAATTAAGGTTTAAATAAAATCAAAAAGATCTTTTTGATTCCAATCAGCAAAGGAGTATGCAAATAATAAGTATATGGGTCTGCCTGCATCTATAACCCAGTAAATTCGTTTTTAAGGCGCCACAGGCCAAATGTACATAACTCAGATTGAAAAAAGAAGGGAAGAAAGAGGATGCTGCATCACGTAGAAATCAATGTAACGGATTTAAACAGGTCGAAACGATTTTGGGAGATGTTGTTAACTGAGCTGGATTATGAAGTATATCAAAGTTGGGAGAAAGGGATAAGCTGGATATCTGGTCAAACTTATCTCGTTTTTGTCCAGACAGAGGACCGGTTTCTTAATGGGACATACCATAGGTCACAGGTAGGGCTGAACCATCTCGCTTTTTCGGCAAAATCCAAGAGACAGGTTGATGAGATGCGCATTAAACTAAAGGAGATGGGAGTGCCCATATTATATGATGACCGATACCCATATGCGGGAGGGCCCGATTATTATGCTTTATTTTGTGAAGACCCCGACAGGATTAAAGTAGAACTTGTGGCACCAAAGAAATAATAGTTTTTACCAAGTGTAATTTCATCTCATTAAGGGAAAAGTATTTTACTTTTGTAAAATAGGAGGCACTTGGATAAATTATGGCAGAAGCGTTTTTAGGCATTGTCATCTCTGCGATGGCTACTGGTGTTGGTGCGGTCCCGATTTTATTTTTAAAAAATGTTTCATCAAGGATAAAGGCACTCCTGCTTGGTTACGCATCTGGTATCATGATGGCAGCAACCACGTTCAGTTTGATACCGGAATCCTTGAAGTCTTCAAACCTTTTAATCCTTTCCTTTGGCCTGCTGCTGGGGACATTCGTTTTGAATTTTATTAATTCAAAAACTGAAGATCTCGATACGGATAATTTTAAATTCCTCTCTGGCATTGACAAAAAAACTCTCGTGATCGTTACAGCAATCACCCTTCATAATTTACCTGAAGGGTTGTCAGTAGGTGTCAGCTATGGAACAGGACAGGGGAACCTTGGCGGTATCATAGCATTTGCTATCGGTCTTCAAAATGCCCCAGAAGGGTTTTTGGTTGGCCTATATCTTATCCAGCAAAAACTATCAAAGACTAAGGCGCTTTTGATTGCGACCTTTACAGGTGCGGTGGAAATCATTACAGCAGCAATAGGATATTTTCTCGCATCAGAGGTCGACGGGCTGGTTCCATACGGACTTAGCTTTGCCGCAGGCGCCATGCTCTTTGTCATCTATAAAGAGCTAATCCCGGAAAGCCAGGAAGATAACCATGTGAAATTCCCAACCTATTCTTTTGTACTGGGGTTAATCTCAATGCTATACCTGACAATTCAATTTGGATAAAAGGACCTTATCTTGTAAGGTCTTTTTATTTTGTTTAAAGACTTTATCGGAGGGAGAAGACAAAATGAAGACTACGGAACACGCTTAACATTATTTATTAAAATTTGTATACCTAAAATATTCCAACCATAGTATAATCGAAAAAAATAGATAAGGGGAAAAGCGATGTTTACTTTCAAAGTCGATGATGAAGTATCATTAGAGTTATTACAGCAGCACCAAAAAGAGGAATTGTATCAATTAATAGAATCCAATCGAGAACATCTAAGAAAATGGCTGTTATGGGTTGATAAACGAAAAAGCGCAGAGGATTTTGAACCGATTATACCGGTCTGGATAAAAAATTATGCAGACAATAACGGCTTTGATGCCGGCCTGCGTTATAAAGGGAAGCTTGTTGGAATGGTAGGGCTCCATTATATCGACTGGAAAAGTAAATCTACCAGTATCGGGTACTTCTTATCTGAGGACGCACAGGGGAAAGGGATAATCACGCGGACAGTTTCAGCACTACTTGATTATCTTTTTGAAGAACTAAAACTCAATCGTGTACAAATCCAATGTGCAGCTAGTAATGATAGAAGTAAAGCAATACCTGAACGGCTTGGTTTTATGAACGAGGGAATCACCAGGGAAGGGCAGTGGCTCTATGACCATTACGAAGACCTTGTCAATTATAGTTTGCTTTCGAAGGATTGGCTAAAGGAACAAAAATAGAAGCTCACCATGATGGTAAGCTTCTATTTTTGCTTATTTTTTTCGCTGATGGCAATTAAATTTCTCCGGGAACTGCTTCATGATCCCTTTTGTCAGGGTATCTGCAAATTTTATCATATGATCTTTACCCAGGTCATGAGCCTGAATATCTGCATCCCAATCTTTTTTCAGCCGTGCAGTTACTTGGTCGGTGACAAGCTTCAAATGCATATACAGTGCTTCTTTTAATTCCTTTTGATCGAATTTTGGGTTTGCAGCGGTAAGGAATGCGACAATGTCATCCGCATTTTTGTACCAGGCATCATTTAGTTTTTTAAAAGTGGCCTCATCACCTTTTTTTGCGGCTTCGACCAGCTGCCCTGCAATGGCGATATGATCTTTAAGAAGGGCGGTTAATTTATTTCCGGCATCTTCGCCATAGTAAGGTTTAATTGCATTGCCGATATCTTCCTGATTTCTCATCAGACGTGCGAGAACCTTCTCCTGGTCCTCAAGGCCTTCAAGATTGCTCTTTACATAGTCCCTGGTCCACCAAACATGGTCAATCCAAAGCTTCCTCATTCCATTTTTCAATTGTACAATTTCGTGCCAGTTGCAATGCGGGTGGCGGTGCTGATCATTATTTGCTTGCGCTGTTACTTGGGGCGTATTTAGCCCTAGGCCTAACACAATCAGGATTAATAAAATTAATTTTCTTTTCACCACAATCACTCCTTGGAAATTTTACTCCATTGATATTTTGGTTAAATTTTCTTAAATCATGCAGAAAACTCACTGATATTTTGCTTTAGGATTGAATGGTTTGGAGAACTCCTGTTTTTGTTAATCCGTGTGAACATCCTTGAACTAGCTGGCTGCTATTTTTACAGACACATGCCCAAATCAAAAAAGACCAGTAACTCCCGATCCTTTTCTTCGTCAAATCCTTTACCAGGATCAAAAATCTAATTGGATTGGAATGAGTTTCATGTTGTTTTTTCTTATCTTCCTGCTTGGTTTTGGTATTCCTTTTTTCTTCATGAAGAACAGGATTATATGGCTAAAGTGGCTGCCAGGACTAGTATTACTGGGTGCTGCAATAATGATGGGATTAAAAATCCTGTTTTTCCCTGCCCCAGAAATGGCTGTATTGGGAGAGATCGTGTATGCCATGCTTTTGGGCATGGCCGCGTTCGGCAGCTTTGCCGGAGCAGCGGCCGTACAGATTGTATTAAAACGTAAACGGTCCTAATCGGGGCCGTTATTTTTTATACGGGAGTTTTTTCGCCATCATTAAAGCTTGACCCTATAGGCGCCGCCCATACAAAGGATACGGAAAGTGAAAGATCATAAGAATAGCGATTCGAACGTCCAGGAAGGAAATAAATAGCTTCGAAAAGAATATATGATTATTCAGCGGAATTTGAGGTGACAACATGGAAAGAGTAGACGTAGTATATGCTCTCATTAAGAAAAAAAACGAGGAAAAGGTTCTGGTTGTAGAAAATGCCGGAAGCAGCTGGACCCTTCCCGGAGGTGCAGTCGAAACAGGTGAAAGTTTAGGTGACGCAATCGTCCGGGAGGTAAGCGAAGAAACAGGACTGGAAATTAAAGCAGGACGAGTAGTAGCGGTAAATGAAAAGTTCTTTCCTGAGAAAAAGGTACATGCCATCTTCTTTACGTTTATCGCTGAGATCATTGGTGGAAAAATTGCTATTGAGGATGAAACGGAAATTTCGGCTATTGAATGGGTGGATTTTCAAACAGCCAATAAATTGCTGCCTTATCATCCAGAAGGGGTTGAATCCCTTCTAGCATATTCGGCTCCATATCATTTGGGACTTTAAAGGAGGATTTAACCCTGAAGATAGATGACATAATCAAAGAGCTAAAAGCAGCCAACATTATCCCAAAGGATTCAAGCAGGTTTGCTAAATTGAGCGGCGGGACCACAAGTGAGTTGTACCTTATAGATTCCCGTTATGTTATAAAATTGAATAAACCACAGGTACTGCAGGCCGAAGCTTTTTACCTTGATCTTTACCAAGAAATCGAATTATTCCCCAGCATTGTTTATCACCATCCAGACTTTGCTTATATAGTCTATACGTTCGCAGAAGGGGATGGAGCAGCCCCAATAAAGAAAGCCCTCATGTTAACAGATTTGGTAAAAAAAGTTATCAATAATTATAAAATGTATTCACCTGGTGGATGGGGATGGCTAGATGAACCCAGCAATTCCTGGAGGGATTTTTTGAAGAATCGAACGAAAGATGCACGATACATATTAAGAGACCACTTAACTGAGCATGACCATGAAATGGTTAATGCGCTGATCGATAAAGATTATAAATACCAGCATATTCAGCCATACTTGCTCCATGGGGATTTTGGCGTTCATAATTTCCTATTTAAAAATGCAAGGTTATCAGGAATAATCGATCCGGCTCCTGTAATCGGTCCGCCTGTGTATGATTTGATCTATGCATTTTGCTCCAGTCCTGGCAATCTCGTAAAGGAACTCATTTATCCAGCAGCTGTTTTATTAAAAGTAAAAGAACCCCGCCTTAATGAAGAGATTCTGATAGGACTTTATTTGCGAATGGCGACTTGTATTAAGCATCATCCTGCGGATTTAAAACAATACATGGGCGCCTGGGTGTATTGGAAGGACATTATTGGCTCTTCAGAGAGCAGGAAGGGAAACTAGTGAGTTACTTCAACTCACACTGGCAGTGGGGAATTGTCTAGAGTTGAACATTCAGCAAACAGGGAAGGGAACGAACAGAGTAAGGAATGGGCATGGCAGAAGTGAGACCAAACTTTCAAACGGAAAAGCAAAAAAAGATGCAGGCTAAAAGTGAAAAATTTAGGGTAAACATATTGATAGTTTGTTATTCTAAACCTAGAGACGAGGGAGGTATTATTATGGCAGAATGCAGTATTGACCACAGCAAAGAGGATGTTAAAAAGAAGTACGAATCTCAATCGGAATTTCTTCCTCAGGAACTGAAGGAGCGGTTCGAGCAGTTCTTCAAGGAGGATCATACACAGGATATCTTGAATGAAGTTTTTCATCTATTGAAAAAATATGACCTTTCGACTGAAGAAGAAAAAGAAAACAGGAACAACCGCTTATTATTAGTATTGAGAAATGTGTAAAAACAGGGGAGCTATATGCTCCTCTTTTGGTTGAATTAACAGAAGATTCTTAGTTTATTTTATCGATAAATTACCTATTGTCAGCAATAACCAGAAGGAGTAAAATTAGGTGAAATTTCGAAATACAAAATAATTTTACTATTCGAAAGAAGAGGAATCTATGCCAACTCCTTCTGAAATCACAAAATGGAATGAAAAAAACAGTATTATAAATGGTGTTGCTTCAACAATCGTCCTAAGTATGAGCAACAACTATTTCGCACTATTTGCGATAGGAGTGCTCGGTGCAACGAACTATCAGGTAGGTTTACTAAGCTCACTGCCGCAAATCATCGGAATGTTTGCTATGATTCTTGGCACAGTAATAATGAGCCGCCTGCAGACAAAGAAAAAATTCACGGGGCGTTCCATTTTATACACCCGTTTATTTTTGATCGGCATGTTCTTCGTCATGTATCTGCCTGAAGATTACAGAGCTTGGACTTTTGTTATCCTTGTCGGATTAATGAACCTTCCTGGATCTTTCGCGATGCTCAGCTGGCAGTCATTTATCGGCGACCTGGTTTCAGATAGCAGGAGGAGCAGCTTTTTCAGTGAGCGGAACCGAATCCTTACTATTGCCGGCATGGTCACGACATTATTAATCGGAATTGCATTGCAATGGTTCAATAAAGAAAATCCAATGCCTTATCAAATTTTATTCCTATTGGCTTTTATCTTCGGAGTAGTAGAAGTCTTATATTTAAATAGACATATAGAACCTGTAAAGGAGCATCAGGCAGAAAAAAAGAAATTCAACTTTGGCTGGGATGCATACAGCCATAAACCGTTTATCTATTTTTTGATTTGCGGCTTGTTTTTCAATTTTGCCTGGCAGCTTGCCTGGCCTTTATTCAATATTTATAACATCAAGGTAGCCCATATGACCGGATTCTGGATCAGCATTATCACGGTGGCGAATCAAATTGGTCAGATTATCAGCTTTAAATGGTGGGGCAGGATGGCCGACAAGCACAGCAATGCAAAGATGCTTGCTTTTACCGCTGTAGGGATGGCTACAGCACCTTTTATGACAATCCTTTCTACAAATATGTATTATTTGACAATTGTTAACTTCACATCCGGCTTGTTCGTTTCCGGTACAGTATTATTGCTATTCAACCAGCTGCTGGAGGTAACAAAGGAGGAAAATCGGGGAAGTTTTATTGCTCAATATAATATTCTCCTTGCGATCATAGGATTTATTGCGCCACAAATAGGCGTTTACCTGCTCCATCTGAGTTCTATTGATACAGCCATGAACATTGCATCCGCATTAAGGGCATTGAGTGGTGGCGTTTTCCTGTTATTCTTTATATATATGAAGAAACAATACTTTCCAAAAAGCAAGATAGCAATCCAAAGAACATAAGAAGGAGCCCAGCTGCGGCTCCTTTTTTCATCAATTGATCCACTGGCTATCTAAAGTTATCCAGTTTGCAGCATTATGAGTTGGTAGTTATGTAATATAAGTATATTATTTTGCTAGCATTCCCTAGCTAATAGATATAAAGAATCTTTTTATTAAGGAAAGGGGCTGTTTTATTTGAGACACGCTTTAGTTATCGGCGGGACTGGAATGCTGGCACCTGTAGCGGTTTGGCTGGCTAGAAATGGCTGGCACGTTTCTGTGATTGGAAGAAGGATGGACCGGCTTGAGGATTTACAAAGGAAAATAGGAAATAACGATCTCACAGCTATACAGGCAGACTACAGGGATAAGGAGGTCCTTAGAAACAAGCTATCGACAGTAAGTGCTGAACGCGGGGCATTCAACCTGGTCATCGGCTGGATCAGATCGGACGCAGAGTCTTCGATTTCTGAGATTTTCAAATTGAATTGCTCTCAAAATTTTCTATGGACATTCTTACATATCCTTGGAAGCACAAAAGATCCTAATGAAACTAGAAATAGTTTAAAAATCCCATATGGCTGTAATTATCGCCAGGTCCAGCTTGGCTTTAAAATAGAAGGGAAAACATCCAGATGGCTAACTAATGAAGAAATCACAGAACGGGTTATCAGTGCGGTAAATAATACAAGTACGCTGACCATAATCGGTCAAACCGAGCCTCCAGATAAGAGGCCGAGTTATTGAAAGGGTTACATCTGTTACATTGTCATAATCAGTAATACTATAAAAGTTAAAATTTTTCAGGAGTGATACCTAGGGCAAAATTATTGCAATTGAAAAAGGAAAACAATAAATGGAAGAACAAGAATCCTGTAAATCAACATTCTTGTTCTTTTTTTTGCTTTTTTGCTCACTCTTTCCGCAATTTCCTCTCCCGCAGGGTATCAAAGGATTCGACGATATATCTATAGGCGGTTTTTTCTTTCACGGAGGGCATCTAGAACAGCTCCGCGTTAGTTCTAATTTCTTCTCAAAGATGGCATCTTAAAGGCTCTCTGCATTTTCCATTGCCTTTTTATTAAATACTATCAAATATCAAATTACCTTCCTGATCCTCCTTTTCCCGGTAACATAGCATTTTGCAGACACATAGGGGTATCATAACTCCATATTGTCACTTACCCGGGAGCAAATGAGCATCCACTCAGTATAAACAAAGTTTTCAAGCTGGGTCTTGATAAAATAACAATTAAAGGAATTTCTTTACTGGCTGGCGAATACACCTTTAGTAATTTATATAAGACAGGTTGTGCTCAATATGGAGTTAATTTTATATTTTATTTTTGCATATTTTTTAGGAAGCATTATGGCTGGATTTTTTGTAGTCAAGCTGCTTGGCAACAAAGATATCAGATTTGAAGGCAGCGGGAATGTAGGAGCAAGGAATGCAGGAAGGGTCCATGGAAGGACTTCCTTTCTATTGACTTTTCTGGGGGATGCCTTAAAAGGCGCTATTGTAGTCTTGGCTGGCAATTACTTAGAACTTTCACCTGTACTGATTTTAGCGGGATTGGGAGCAGCCATTATTGGCCATGTAAAACCAATTACATTAAAGTTTAAAGGGGGAATGGGAATTTCCACCTTTATCGGCGGGATGCTTACGTTTGAACCTATTCTTGCGATTGTCTTGATTGCAGCCTTCCTTATCCTATATCCATTCTTAAAAAGCTTTACCTTTGCCGGTCTTGGAGCATTCATTTTACTCCCATTCGCACTTTATTTTATCGCAGCATCTATAAATTCCTCTTTAATGACAGGAATACTAGTTTTGATCATTTTATATGTCCATCGCGAGGATATTAAAGAAAGACTGGATAAAAGAATAAATTAATAACAGAAAGGACAAATGCAGACAACCATTTTCCATGTACAGCATATAGTGAACCAGGAAGGTAAAATGCTTGGAAGGAAGGGTTTCTGTGATTAACTGGCGTGTTAGGCTGAGAAATAAAACATGGGTAATTGCTTTTGTCTCCCAGATTATGATTGTATTACAAATTGTTCTTGAGGGGATGAATATGCTTGGATGGACGACAATCCGGCTGACAGAGCAAATTCAGAACGAAGTCCTTATGCTGGTCAACGGAATTTTTATGATCCTCTCCATGGTTGGAATTGTACAGGATCCCACGACAAGGGGCTTTAAGGATAGCGAAAGGGCTATGAGCTACAAAGACCCAAACTAATTTCAAATTGTTTAATATGGACACATTTGGAGGTAAAGAGTTGAATAGGATAGATTATCCATTCAAAAGGAGGCCATCAAATGTGGAGCTGGGTTTTGGTATTGCTTCTGCCTTTGGCATTTTTGCTGCTGATTGAAGAAGTAAGCCAATATATATGGAGGTCTTATTTAAAAGAGCCTAAGGATTCAAGCCAAACTAAATTTTCTTTAATGAAAGAACATACAAAAAAATTCATTCATAAATATCGGAAGAATCCTTCGCATTAAACGTGCAGGATTCTTTTTTAATATAATTTAGTCCACTTTTAATTTGAATTATTCCCAGTCATACATTAAGATAATATAATATATCTGAAAATTTAGAAATGTAAAAAGGAGAGATTTTTATGAAAAAAGCTATACCAGAAAACTGGTGGAACCAGCTCGCAGTCCCAGCGATTGCTGCACCTATGTTTCTTGTTTCCGGCCCTGAACTTGTAAGCGCTTGCTGCATGAATGGAGTCATTGGTTCATTCCCTGCACCAAATGCGAGGCCAATAGAAGTGCTTGACCAGTGGATGGCCAAACTTAATGAAGATTTAGAAAAGGCGAGAGATAAGGAACCGGAAAGAAAAATTGCACCGTGGGCCATGAATATGGTTGTACATAGCTCCTATAGCCGATTGGAAGACGAACTGGAATTATTGAAAAAACATAAGCCCCAGCTTGTGATCACCTCACTCGGAAGTCCCAAAAGAGTAGTAGAGATTGTCCATGATTATGGCGGACTTATATTTTCGGATGTAAGTGATGTGAATTTTGCCAAAAAAGCGGCTGAAAGTGGAGTAGATGGCCTTATTTTAGTTGCAAGCGGTGCAGGTGGGCATGCAGGGGAAATCAACAGCTTCGCATTTGTTGATTCCGTCAGGGCCTTCTGGGATGGAATCATAGTATTGGCCGGTTCCATTTCTACTGGCAAAAGTATTTTGGCAGCCCAGGCAGCCGGCGCAGATCTCGCCTACATGGGTACTAGATTTATTGTCGCTACTGAAAGCATGGCAACTGATGAATACAGAAACATGCTTGTCGATGCTACCCAGGACGATCTGATGCTCACAGATGCTTTTTCAGGAGTTAAGGCTAATATGCTAAAGCCAAGCATTGTAAAAGCCGGTCTGGATCCGGAAAAACTGGCGAAAAAAGAAAAAGTTGATTTTGATGCAATGCAAAAAGAAACGAATGCTAAAGCATGGAAGGATATATGGTCAGCAGGACAGGGAGTTGGCGCTATCCAAAAAATCCAGCCGGCTGCAGAAATCATTTCAGATTTAGAAAAGGAATATAAAGAAGCACTAACTGATTTGAATAACCGAGCTAATATGTTAGGCGCAATTGCAGTTAAGTAAAAGTAATGGTCACCGGGAAAAACCAGGTGGCCAGTCTTTTTGTCAACTTCTAATTTTATTCTAGATAAATTAAAAAAGGAAAATACAATGAATTAACGAATATATAGTGTATATTCAATCACCGTCGCTTGGTAATTCTTCCAATCCTTTGAACAAGTATCTATGTTACAATTAAACACAATACGCGAATTCATTGATTGTTTTCCTTGGATTCCAAAGGAGACTGATACAATGAATAAGGATCTTACCCAGGTTTTCAATGAGGTCAAATCGACTGGTGCACATATTTTTTATCAGTTCCATGATGAAGACCGTTATATCAACAATGCAATATCCTATGTAATTGCGGCTCTTGCTATAGGGAACCACGTTATGCTTATTGAAAATGACAGGTTCCTGCCTAAAATTAAGGAGAAAATCGCTTCACAGCTGACCAAGGAGCAAAGTGAAAAGGTCCATACAATGAATAATTATGATTTTTACTGTTACCGAGGCAACTTTCATAAAGAGACAATTCTTAGTTATTTAACAAATATGATAAATCCCTATATTGAAAAGCAGATTCCCATTCAAACATGGGCACATGTGGAATGGAGAGATCAGGCAGAGATTTTTCAAACTCTTGGCGAGTATGAGAGGGAAGCCGACCAAATGCTCCAGAAAAATAATTTAATTACTGTCTGTGGATATGATGCAGCTAGAGTCCCTGAAACCTTAAGGAGCACCCTTATGGATTGCCACGATTATTATATGACTGACAATTCAATTGCCAAGATTGATCGAAGACTTTCGAAAATAAAAGATTAATAATGCCTACCCATTATGGGGTAGGTTTTTCATAATACTCGCGAGGGGGAGTCTTGCTATGGCAGGAATAATGAACTTTGAAGTTTTTATCATTACTGCTATATTACTAAATATCACACCTGGAACAGATACGATGTATATCGTAAGCAGAAGCATATCTCAGGGCAGGAAGGCCGGCCTATACTCAGCACTGGGAATTTCTGCAGGCATTGTCGTACATACTTTGTTGGCTGCGTTTGGATTATCCGTAATCCTCGTACAATCTGCACTATTATTCAATTTGATAAAAGTCATCGGAGCTATTTATTTAGCCTATCTTGGAATCAAGATGATCCTGTCTAAAGCTCAGGAGGCGAAAAGGGAGCCACTTTTAAAGCAAAGCCACAAAAAGATATTCCTACAGGGAATGATCACAAATATAACAAATCCAAAGGTCGCCCTGTTTTTCCTTGCATTCCTGCCGCAATTCATAAATACAGGGGGAGGAGCCGCCGGTCCACTTCCCTTTATTATGTTAGGGCTTACGTTCACTTTAACCGGGACAATATGGTGTTTCTTTACTGCATTTTTCTCTTCCCTGGCAACAAACAGGCTGAGGGCCAATCAACGCTCACAAATGATTTTGAACCGGTTGACTGGTATTGTTTTTATTGCGATGGGCATTCAATTACTTAAAACTAAAGCAGCTGTATAAAAAAGCATGGCATCCAGTTATTATGGATGCCATGTTTTTTTATTGAATTATTGAAGGATCGTCCTTTTGTTGAAAATGAACAAGGATCAAACGGATTTTCGGCAAATCAGTTTAAAGGGCAGTATGATCTTTTCATTGTATTGAGCATTTGCCGACCGTGAAAGAAATGCTCTAAATGCAGAGTGACCAAGTTCTTTGGCGGGAATATCTATTGTGGTTAGATTGAATATTTCTGAAACTGGATGATTGTCAAAGCTTAGCAGCGCTAAATCCTCAGGAACTTTAATACCTTTTCTTTGAGCCTCAGCTATCATGCCGACAGCCACCTGATCATTGCCGACCAGGAAAGCAGTTGGCTTTTCATCCCATCCAAAAAACTGCTGTATGACTCTTTTTCCATCTTCCATCATCAAACATTGATCTAAAATCCATGATTCATTCATTACTTCCCCCAAGGTTTCCAGCTTACTCTTATATGCAGATATCCGCTTTATGCTGTTCGTACCCTCAAGCCTTCCCAGACAGACAGCTATTTTGCTGTGCCCATTTGCTATCAAAAAGTCAAGACCCTGGTCAAAGGCTTTAACATGTTCTATCGAGACCGAAGGAAACACTTCCTGGTCGGCATCTTCACACAAAACAATCGGACCAGTAGTTTTATAATTTTCAAGCAGCCCGAATTGGACTGCACGAGAACAAAATATAATGCCATCAATCAAATTCCCCCTGAGCTGTTCCAAAGCATCCAGCTCTTTTTCCTGTTTATAATCCGTCTGGAACATGACAAGCTGTATGTTATGCTGCTTGGCTTCTTCCGCCATTCCTTGAAGCAGACTTGCAAAATAAGGGTGGTTGATAGTTGGCAGGACAATGCCGACCATATTTGTTTTACCGTGTGCTAAATGGACCGCATTAAGATTGCGGCTATAATCCAATTTTTCTACCGTACTCCATACTGCATCTCTTTTTTCTTCGCTGACATATGGGTGGTTATTTAGCACCCTGGAAACAGTCGTGACAGAAACACCTGCCATCCTTGCGATTTCACGGATATTTGCCATTTTGTTTAAGTACCTCACCTAGTTATCAAAAAACGCTTGACCTGAAACGCGTTTCACAATTTATCGTTATTTTACACCATATAAGGAGTGATTTACTATGATTACAAGTATAGCGATCCTTGCAGGATTATGTATATTAGAGCTCGTGTTTGCTAAAATAGCTATCGGGAATCTAGAAACAAGGGAGTATAACTTCATGGATTTTTTTGATCTTCATGATCAACAAAGGTGGAGGCTGGGACAAAACCCACCTCTGAGATGAAAAAGCCGGTGAAATTTTACGACAAGTAAAATTTCACCGGCTTTTGATTATTTATTAAATAGAAATAAGGACCCCTTCTGATAAAATAAAGTTACCACACAAAATTCAA
>NZ_JBYNSB010000024.1:0-59250 GCF_057785455.1 Mesobacillus sp. | reverse complement strand
TGAAGATCCGCTCGACTTGCATGTATTAGGCACGCCGCCAGCGTTCGTCCTGAGCCAGGATCAAACTCTCCAAAAAAGAGTATGAGTTTAGCTCATAATTTAAAACGTTGGCTCATGATTTTCTATAATAGAAGTCATGATCATTTATTGTTTGTTGACGCTTGTTTGTTTAGTTTTCAAAGAGCAGTTTCTTTTTTGCTGCTCCGTTAGAAGCAACTCTTATATATTATCAGGTTAAAAACCTGATGTCAATAAGTTTTTTTATTTTCTTTGTTGCTAACTAAGTAGCTCGTAGCAACGAATATAAATATAGCATCTTTATTATCCGAAGGCAATATGTTTTTTCGCTTTTTATTCACATTAATAAAAGAAAGATAATTCATATTTATGTGTCCAAATCAACAGTCTAAAACTGCCTTTTTATAGGAAGCCTGCACTTCACCACTTATATTCATAAGGCTCTTCCTTATACAGCTGCCCTCACATTAATCCTCTCAATATTATCTCAGCATTGCCGTTAGACAATATTATCATTCTTTTCCTCATATAATTTTATAGCTGCATTAGCAAAAACAAAAAAAGCAAAGCGGACAGGACCGCTTTGCTTTCTGTTATTAACGGTGACGCATCAATGGGAATAAGAGAACATCCCTGATAGATGGTGAGTTCGTCAGAAGCATGACCAATCGGTCGATACCGATTCCCAGTCCGCCTGTTGGAGGCATTCCGTATTCCAATGCTTCAATGAAGTCCTCATCCATTTCATGCGCTTCATCGTTTCCTTGTTCTTTCTCTTTCAGCTGCGCTTCAAACCGTTCTCTCTGATCGATTGGATCGTTCAACTCGGTAAATGCATTCGCATGCTCCCTTGCAACAATGAACAATTCAAAACGGTCAGTGAAGCGAGGATCTTCATCGTTCTTTTTAGCCAGTGGAGAAATATCCACTGGGTGTCCATAGATAAATGTAGGCTGGATCAGATGCTCTTCTACCTTTTGCTCAAAGAACTCATTGACGATATGGCCATATTGCATATGTTCAGTAATTTCCACGCCGTGTTCCTTAGCAAAGGCGCGAGCTTCTTCTGTGCTCATTTGCGGCCAGAAGTCTACACCAGTGTATTCTTTGATTGCGTCAACCATATGGACTCTCTTCCACTCTGGCTTAAGATCGATTTCATGTTCACCATACTGGATTGTTGTTGTTCCAAGAACATCCTGTGCGATATGGGCAACCATATTCTCAGTAAGGGACATGATGTCACGCCAGTCAGCGTAGGCTTCATACAGTTCAAGCATTGTAAATTCAGGATTGTGACGAGTAGAAATCCCTTCGTTCCTGAATACGCGGCCGATCTCATAAACCTTCTCAAGGCCTCCGACAATCAGGCGCTTTAGGTGAAGCTCAATTGCGATACGCATATATAGCTGCATATCCAAAGCGTTATGGTGTGTAATGAATGGACGTGCAGAAGCTCCACCTGCGATCGAATGCATTAACGGAGTTTCAACTTCAAGGTAGCCTTGTCCATCCAGGTAGCGGCGCATTGATTGGATAATGCGGCTGCGGTTGATGAAGGTTGTCTTGCTGTCACTGCTTGTGATCAGGTCAAGATAACGCTGGCGGTAGCGCTGTTCTACATCCTTTAATCCATGGAATTTTTCCGGAAGCGGACGTAAAGCCTTTGAAAGGAATACAAAGTTTTCAGCTTTAATAGAAAGCTCGCCGACTTTCGTTTTAAATAAAGTGCCTTCGATTCCAACGATATCACCCAGGTCAGCTGAGTCAAATACTTCATACTGTTCTTCGCCCACTGCATCCTGGCGTACGTAAATCTGGATTTGGCCTGTAAGGTCCTGGATATGTGCAAAGCCCGCCTTACCTTTGCCGCGCTTCGTCATGATACGTCCAGCTATTTTTACCGAAACACTCTTTGCTTCGATATCTTCTTTTTCCAATTCTCCGTACTCGCTGATCAGCTGGTCCGTTAAATGAGTGCGTTCAAATCGTTTGCCGAATGGATCCAGCCCTTTTTCACGCAATGAATTCATCTTGTCTCTTCTGACTCTGAGCTGGTCATTCAATTCTTCATGACTCATGTCGCTTTCACTCCAATATATTTAAAAATTTATTATGTAATCCTTGGTTTGTTTGATGGATACTTTTATTATTTTACACAAACTATCGTGTTCAGACATTAAAAATCTCTGAATTAAGCCTTTTCTCGAAAAAAATCGGCTAATAGAATAAAAACTGCCAGCTATCCACTGGCAGTTGCGTTAATACAGGTATTATAGGAAATGTGATGGTGAATGTCAATTTTTATCCAACATGGTGAACTGTGGTCTCGTTCGCTTCAGCTTCAGCTGCTTCTGCCTCATCGGCAAAGTTTCTCAATAAGCCGACAACCTGATCTCTTGTTGTACATTCGTTGATTGCATTACGGACAGGTCCACTGCCGCGGATCCCTTTTAGGTACCAGGCAGCGTGCTTGCGCATTTCGCGCACAGCTATTTTTTCATTCTTCAAATCGATCAGGCGGTCAAGGTGAAGGATGCTTACATCGATTTTCTCACGAGCAGTTGGCTCACCCATTAGTTCTCCTGTTTCCAGATACTTGACAGTACGGTAGATCATCCACGGGTTGCCTAGTGCTGCACGGCCGATCATAACGCCGTCTGCCCCAGTCTCTTCAAGCATTCTTTTCGCATCCTGTGGTGTTTCTACATCTCCGTTGCCGATAACAGGGATTTTGACTGCCTGTTTGACGTCGCGGATGATGTCCCAGTTTGCTTTTCCTTCATACATTTGCACTCGGGTGCGGCCATGCAATGCTACAGCCTTACCGCCTGCACGTTCCACTGCCTGGGCATTCTGGATTGCGAAGATATGGTCTTCATCCCACCCCATGCGCATTTTGACTGTTACCGGCTTCTCAACCGCAGCCACTACAGCCGACACCATTTCATAGATTTTATTTGGATCAAGCAGCCACTTTGCTCCTGCATCACATTTCGTGATTTTTGGAACCGGGCAGCCCATATTGATATCAATGATATCTGCGTTTGTGTTCTTGTCTACGTATTGTGCCGCCTGTACGAGTGTTTCTTTTTCACCGCCGAAAATCTGAAGGCTAAGCGGCTTTTCGCGTTCATCTATATATAACATGTCGAGTGTCCTGTTATTCTGAAGAACAATTCCTTTGTCGCTGACCATCTCGGCGCAAACCAAGCCTGCACCGAATTCTTTGACTGTAAGGCGGAATGCTGAGTTGCAGATGCCTGCCATAGGAGCGAGGACGACCTGGTTTTTCATTTCGATATCGCCAATCTTTAGCACGGTATTCCCCCTTATAAATTTAAACCAATCTATAAAAACATCACTGCGGGCTTAATTCTTCGATGCTTACGTCCAGGAATTCAGATATTTTAAGGATCAGACTCTCGTCTGGCATCCTGTTGCCGCGTTCAATTTCACCTAAAATTGAAACGGAAACGCCAAGCTCCTTTGCAAAGCCTTCCTGGGTAAAACCCTTTAGTTTTCGATAAGCGCGAATACGTCTTCCCCATTTTTCTGCTTCCATATTCGTACTCCTTCTTTATCAGGTATACTTTGTAAACAGGATTTCAGAGGCTTATCCATAGTGGAAAGCGTGAGATTCGGGTCCATTTCCAGAAGCGGAAGAAGGACAAACGCACGTTCGCCCATCCGAGGGTGCGGTATAGTAAGCTTCTCTGTTTCAATATTTTCATGATTATAGAGCAAAATGTCAAGGTCCAGAGTTCGCGGGCCCCAGCGAATCTCCCTTTTTCTGCCAAGCTTCTCCTCGATATTAAGGCATTCAGCCAAAAGCTCGCCTGGATTCAGCTTGGTTTTCACTTGTACCGCCATATTTAAAAATTGATCCTGGTCTGTATACCCGACCGGATCAGTCTCATAAATGGATGAAGTATTTACCACCTGGATACCCTCATGGTTTTCAAGAAGCAACAGGGCTTTCTTCAAATATTCAAATCGGTCACCCATATTGGACCCCAATGCTATATATGCAAAATTCTCCACGCTTATCTGCTCCTTGTGATTTCAACTGCTACCGACTTGTAATGACCTGGAATCGGCGGGTCTGGCTTGATGACTTTTACATGGCAGGCTTGTACCAATGCAAATTGCTTTAGAATTGCACTGGCGATTCTTTCCGCTACTGCCTCTACCAATTTATATGGTTTTCCTTCAACGATTTCCCTGCAGACCTGATAAAGCTCTCCATAATTGACGGAATCCTCGAGATTGTCGCTATTCCCTGCCTTCGACAAATCCATCTCAACCGTCAAATCAACACCGAAACGCTGGCCAAGCTTTGTTTCCTCTGCAAAAACGCCGTGGTAGCCGTAAAACTCCATTTGATTGACATGAATTTTATCCACGATATTCACCCTTTCCCATTAGCGCATCCATCATTTTTGCCATGCGTGACATTTCCTTCACATCATGGATCCGAACGATCTGGCACCCGTGCTGGATTCCAAAGCATACTGTCGCCCCGGTACCTTCCGTCCTTTCGGATACAGGCAAATCGAGGACACCGCCAATCATTGATTTCTTCGATGTTCCAAGCAATACAGGATAACCCAGTGATACAAGCGTATCCAAGTTGCGCATCATCTCAAGGTTTTCCGAAAGGTCCTTGGCAAAGCCGATGCCCGGGTCCAGAATGATGTTCTCATCACTGACTCCGGCTTTTTTAGCGATTGTGATACTTTCATATAAATCATTCAGCACATCCCTGATGAAGTTTGAATAGTTCCGGTCGTTCCGGTTATGCATCAGGATGATTGGTACTCCTGATTCGGCAGCTACATCTGCGATTTCCGGATCCGCCTTCGCGCCCCATATATCATTGATGATTACAGCTCCGGCTTCGACAGCTTTTTTCGCTACCTCGGACTTATATGTATCGATGGAAATTGGAATATTGAGCTCTTTAGTGATTGCCTCAATAGCAGGCACCACACGTGAAATTTCTTCCTCATCCGAAACCCGTTCATACCCAGGCCTTGTGGACTCGCCGCCGATATCAAGAATATCCGCACCCTCCTCAATCATTTGCCTTGCGTGGGAAACAGCATTATCCACCAGGCTGTATTTGCCGCCGTCCGAAAATGAATCAGGCGTGACATTCAAGATTCCCATTATCAGGGTTTTCTTTTCATAATCCAATGTATATCGACCAGCTTTTATCAACGTCGATTGTCCTTTTTTCATTAAGCTAACCCTCCATCCAATTGCGCTCTGCTCCAAAGCGTTTCACGATACTCTGCGTAATATTTATATATAATCTTCACCAGTCCCCCTTGTTTTCCCGGATAAGACTTTCCTGAAAAATCGGAGACAGGAACGATTTCCTGAATTGAATTTGTTAAAAATAGTTCTTGGGCAGCGGCGGCTTCTTCTGGTTTGTATAATCCTTCACGTACCTCAACGCCGGCCGCGCGGGCAAGATCAATGACAAACCTGCGGGTGATGCCATTCAAAATGCCCGTGCTGATATCCGGGGTGTGGAGGACTCCCTCTCTGTACCAAAAAATATTTGAAACGATTCCTTCTGACAAATAGCCAGCTTCAGTTAGGAAGATTCCTTCTTTATTTGGGTCACTGCCAACTTCCCGCTTGGCGAGCACATTGTTCAAGTAATGGTGTGACTTAAGACGCTCCGCTCCTTCAGGAGTGTTTCGCTTTAGCTCCAGAAGCACCGCCTGCTTCTCCGCCATCCTGCCAGCAGGTGGCAGAGGCTTGGAAAAGATAATCATATTCGGTTCTGTATAGCTGTCCGTCTGCAGCCCGATTTCCCCGTTGCCTGCGGAAACATTAAAACGGATATATGCATCGCTCAAACCATTTTTATCTAAGAGGTTTTTCAATATAGGAAGAACATCTTGCCTTGTAAAAGCAGCATCGATGTTCAGCATTTCAAGTCCTTCATTCAGCCGTTCAAGGTGGTCATCCAGCAAAAAGGGATGTCCATTATAGATGCGGAAGGTTTCGAATACGCCTAATCCATATAAAAACCCATGGTCAAACGGGGAGATGACGACTTCATCTTTTTTTACAAATCGGCCATTGATATATACGTACATTACAGCTTTACTTCCAATCCAGCACTTTTATAAAACGCAATGAAGTTCTTTAACAGCTGTTTTCCTTCAGTCGTCAAAATCGATTCTGGATGGAATTGCACACCCTCTACAGGCAGGGTCTTATGGCGTACTGCCATGATTTCGCCCTCCTCTGTCCAGGCGGAAATCTCAAGGCAGTCAGGCAGTGTTTCTTTTTTTACAATCAGCGAATGGTAACGCGCAGCAGGAAATGGATTCTGGAGACCAGCAAAAATCGTTTTGCCGTCGTGGTACACCATGGATGTTTTTCCGTGCATCAGCCGCTCCGCACGGACAACGTCGCCTCCGAATACCTGGGCGATTGACTGGTGGCCAAGACAGACACCAAAAATAGGTGTTTTCCCGGCGAATTGCTTTATTGCTTCAAGGCTGATGCCGGCTTCATTCGGGCTGCACGGTCCCGGCGAGATCATCAGGAACTGGGGATTCAGCTCTTCGATTCCTCTTATGGAGGTCTGGTCATTGCGGATGACCTTCAGCTCTTCACCCATTTCACCGAGGTATTGGACGAGATTATATGTGAATGAATCGTAATTATCAATCATTAAAATCATTTCGCTTCACCCTCCGCAAGCTCCTTCGCCCGCCAAAGAGCGATGGCTTTTTTTAAGGATTCCTTGTATTCATTTGCCGGGATTGAATCAATAACAACACCCGCTCCAGCCTGGACATGGGCCATGCCATCCTTGACCAGCATCGTCCGGATGATGATATTAAGCTCCATATTGCCGTTGAATCCGATCCATCCCATTGATCCAGTATAAGGTCCGCGTCTTACCGGCTCGAGCTCCTCGATGATTTCCATCGTCCTGACCTTTGGTGCTCCTGTGATCGTGCCGCCAGGGAAAACTGCATTGATGACATTGTACCAGTCCTGCCCCTCAGCCAGTTCCCCCCTAACATTTGAAACGATATGCATGACATGGGAGTACTTCTCGATCACCATGAATTCATTGACTTCTACTGTTCCATATTTGGATACTCTTCCAAGGTCATTCCGCTCAAGGTCGACAAGCATCACGTGTTCTGCCCGTTCTTTTTCATTGCCGATCAGCTCATTGGCAAGCGCCAGGTCCTCTTCGTCTGATTTCCCCCTCGATCTCGTACCGGCAATCGGCCTTGTGCTGACCTCTAAGCCTTTTATTTTTGCTAAAAGCTCCGGGGAACCGCTGACAAGCTGAAAATCCTCAGTGTGCAAATAGCCCATGTACGGGGAGGGATTCAGGACACGCAGCTGCCTGTATACTTCCATTGCTTCGGTTTCAATCGGCTGGGACTGCCTGACTGACAGATTGACCTGGAATACATCTCCCTGTGAGATATACTGCTGGACTCTTTCCACAGCATCGATGAACTCTGACTCACTCATGGAAACCTTCAGTTCATCAGTTGCAGGTCTGTCTATTTTCTCAGCTGTTATCGGCAAATCAGCCTCCCAGCGCTCTTTCCACTCCGAAAGCCTGTCCTCCGCCTGTTTTTCCTGTCCCAATTCTGCAAGGGCCATCAGCCATAACATTTCAGTCTGATGGTCGAAAACAAACCATTCATCAAAAAGCTGGAAATAAACCTCCGGAATCCCGGAATCGTCTTTTGCAAGTTCGGGCAGCTTCTCGATATATCGCGCATAATCATAGCTGATATAGCCAATTGCTCCACCCTGAAAGTCTGGCAGTTCTTCCATTTGAGGAAGCTGGTATTCTTCCATTTGCTTTTTCATCAATTCCAGCGGGTTTCCCTCAAATTCAGTTGAAACGCCATCCTTCGTTACGGTCAATTTATGATTTTTCCCTGAAAAAACGGTCCCCGGCTGAAAGGCTGCGATACTATACCTTCCGCCCCTCCCGCTTTCAAGGATGATATGTTCATTATATGATTTGGCAAGATGGTCATATTGCTGAAAAAAACGTGCTGCTGAGTATGGCATCGTTATGCTTTGGATGTTATAGTGCGGCAAGCTCGTCACCCCTAAATTTTTCTCTTTTTCCATCATACATGATGGAGAGCCCGCTTTCATTTTTAAAATCGGAAAAAAGCAAATTCTTTCATTGGGCTGCTGGCAGGAAGTACTGCAATCTGTATTTCTGCAGTAAGGTTTATCCTTCCCTTTTATGTTTGTTTCTACCTCCTCGCCTGACAGCATAAAAAAGAGACAAGCCCCGCGGCCTGCCTCTTTTCCCATCCACTATTCTTCAAATTGGTAAAGCGGCGTGCTTAAATAGCGTTCACCGTTACTTGGAATGATGGCAAGGACCTTTTTGCCTTTGCCAAGTTTCTTCGCAGTTTCAAGTGCTGCATAAATCGCAGCGCCGGAAGAAATACCGCCAAGGACTCCCTCTTCTTTTGCAGCACGGCGGGCATATTCAAACGCCTGGTCATTCTCGACCGTGATGACTTCATCATACACCTTTGTATCAAGGACTTCCGGGACAAAACCGGCGCCGATTCCCTGGATTTTGTGTGGTCCTGGCTTTCCTCCTGATAAAACTGGTGAGTCAGAAGGCTCTACTGCAATGATTTTGATATCCTTGTATTTTTCACGCAGGACTTTACCTGCTCCTGTAATTGTTCCGCCTGTTCCAATACCCGAGATGAATGCATCAAGCTGGTCGCCCATTTGTTCAACAATTTCTGGCCCTGTTGTTTTTTCATGGACAGCAGGGTTAGCAAAATTCTCGAATTGCTGAGGCATGAAGTAGCCATGCTCCTTTGCCAATTCACCTGCTTTGCGGATTGCTCCGCCCATTCCTTCTGGTCCTGGCGTCAATACAAGATCCGCACCATATGCGCGAAGCAAATTGCGGCGCTCCATACTCATTGTCTCAGGCATGACAAGAATAGCTTTATAGCCTTTAGCCGCAGCAACCATCGCAAGCCCGATTCCAGTGTTTCCGCTGGTAGGCTCAATAATAGTGTCGCCCGACTTCAGGACTCCTTTTGCCTCCGCATCTTCGATCATCGCCAAAGCGATACGGTCCTTGACGCTGCTTCCAGGGTTCATGTATTCAAGCTTCAAATAAACATCTGCACTCTGGTCATCCACCAGTCTGTTCAATTTTACGATTGGAGTCTGGCCAACAAGCTCAGTAACTGAATTTGCAATCCGTACCATATTACTCGCCCCTTTTTTATTCCGACTATTTTAATTGGTATTTATTAAAATTTACCAGCACTTATGGCCTATGTCAATCAGTTTGCTTCGACACGGGCAAAGTTCAGCCTTCTGCCCATCCTTCTTAAACTATCCTATTTAGGGAATGACTAAACAATGCGTTTACAGGCATTTTATTAGGATTTGCTGCTGACTGGACCGCCACTTTTGATACCTTCGTGAGAATAGGATTTCAGGGGGCTCGGCAGGACCATAAACCTGGGATCAGATATCGACAAGGTTCACAAAAAGTGCAAAAAAAACACCGGCTATAAACCGGTATTTTCTTGTTATTTATTCTCGCTTTCGCCATAAAACCAGCTGACATCAGCTTCATCCCAGAATGCACGGGCTGAAACTGGAATATCCATTTGTTCCAGTGCCATCTGCCTGCGGATCTGGCTCTTCACTTCTTTATAGCCATATTTCTTGCCGTCTAGTTTTTCATGCAGATAGACAATGGCATAGCCATTCTCAAGTTTGACAGGTCCTGTCCACTGCCCAGGCTTTAGCTGCTTGGCAGCCTCTACTACTTGCGGTTCAACTCGCTCATCTTCTTCATTGATAAAGCCGATATCCCCGCCCTGGTTTGCAGAAAATTCATCGATGGAGCGCTCCATTGCAAGTGCGCCAAAACTGGAGCCATCCTTCAATTCCTTCGCAGCTTCCTTCGCTTCCTTTTCTGTTTCAACGACTATCTGGGAAAGATGGTAGGCAGCCGGTACATCAAAGAGGCTCTTATTTTCTTCATAGAAAGCTTTCATATCCTCTTCTGATACTTTGACATCCTTTGTTAAAAGCTCTTCAAGCAGAAGACTGTATTTTATCTGCTGTTTCCACTTTTCCTCGCTTTTTTGTTCATCCGGCGAGGAATACATCGCTTTGTATATATTCAGCTCACGCTCGACGGCTTTGTCAGAAACCTCGATTTTATAATCATCCGCCATTTGCCTGACGACTTCCTGATCCACCAGGTCCCTGAGTGTCTCTTCCCCATATCGTTCTTCAAGCTCAGAAAGCCACTCCTGGCGTGAGATGCTTTCCTTGCCAATCTCAGCCACGTTCTCTTTCTCGCCGCTGAGGATGGCAGGCTGGGTCAGCAGCATCACGAGCGTTATGGCATTCAAAATGGCTAACCCGGCAATGATATACCCAAGCTGCTTTTTCTCCACTTCTCTTCCCCCACTACCTGCTTATTTCGCTTCTTTCTCTATCTCTTCAAGCTCAGCTTCTGTAAAAATATATTTTTCATTGCAGAAGTGGCAATGTGCTTCTGCCTGTCCGTCTTCTTCTATCATCTCTCGGATTTCCTTAGAACCAAGGCTCACCAATGCAGTATGGAAACGTTCCTTGGAACAATTGCATTCAAATGATACCGGCATTGTTTCGAGGAACTTGACATTGTCTTTCCCGAGCAGCTCCTCCAGCAATTCTTCCGGTGAAAGCCCCTTATCGATCTGTTTAGAAACAGGAGGGATTTCCTTTAGTCTGTTTTCGATATAAGTAATCGTTTCATCGCTCGTCCCAGGCATCAATTGAATGATGAAGCCTCCAGCAGCCTTTATAGAGTTATCAGGATTAACCAGTACTCCAACTCCAACTGAAGAAGGCACCTGTTCGGATGTCACGAAATAATATGTGAAGTCGTCGCCCAGCTCACCAGATATTAAAGGCACCTGTCCGGTAAAATAATCACGCATCCCGACATCTTTTACGACAGAAAGGGTCCCGTCTGTGCCGACGCCTCTCCTTACATCAAGCTTCCCGTGCTCATTCAGATCGAAATGGACATGAGGGTTCGTTACGTAACCTCTCACTTCTCCACGGGCATTGCTATCAACAAGGATTGGGCCAAGAGGGCCGCCGCCATCAATCTTAATCGTCAATTTATTTTCACCTTTGAGCATCGCACCCATCATTAGCCCCGCAGTCATTGTACGGCCAAGTGCTGCTGACGCAACCGGCCATGTATAATGCCGGCGCTGTGCCTCCCCGACTGTCTCCGTACTTTTCACCGCATATGCTCTGATTTGCCCATCAAAGGCTAGAGCCTTCACTAAATAATCGCTCATTTTTGTACTCCCTTCATGCTGTGTTATCTATTAATTGCTCTTTTCCATATTCCGTTTATAAATCAGCTGCAGTCCCTTTAACGTTAAAAATGGATCCACAACATCGATCACCTTTGACTCCTGAGCAATCAGGTTCGCCAGGCCGCCCGTCGCAATCACCTTTGCAGGAACATCGCTTTTATCCATCATCCGTTTAACTATTCCCTCTACTTGTCCAACATATCCATACAGAATACCCGCCTGCATTGCTGACACGGTATTTTTCCCGATGACATCGTCCGGCCTGCTAATTTCAATCCTTGGAAGCTTCGCCGCCCGCGAGTAAAGAGCTTCGGTTGAAATCCCGATTCCTGGAGCAATCGCACCGCCCATGTACTGGCTGCTCTCATTGACATAGCAATAAGTAGTTGCGGTTCCAAAATCAACAATGATCAAAGGACTGCCATACTCATGGATGGCCGCAACTGCATTGACAATCCGGTCAGCTCCAACTTCCCTTGGATTTTCATATTTTATGTCAAGGCCAGTTTTAATCCCGGGACCGACAACTAGCGGCTTGATATGGAAGTACTTTTGGCACATCCGCTCAAGCGAAAACATGATCGGCGGAACAACAGAAGAAATGATGATTCCATCTATATCTGAAAATGAAAGCTGGACATGATCGAAAAGGTTTTTAATAATCATGCCGAATTCATCTTCCGTTCTGTTGCGGTTTGTCTCAATTCGCCAATGATGTTTCAACTCTTCCCGGTCATATACTCCCAGCACAATGTTTGTATTACCGACGTCAAAAACAAAAATCAAGGTATTCACCAACTTATTAGAGTTTTTCTGATTCAACACTGAAAATATCATAACATAATCACCTGAAAACCACTAAAAAAAGTAAACCGCCTCAGAATGATTTTTGATGAAGCCCCTGGCTTCTTGTCGGAGATTGGCGGAAAATCCGGCGGAGGATCCCCCCATAGCATACCGTCTGGCCCTAAGCTGAAGAATTGTTCAAAAAAACAGGTGCCCTTTCGAAAGGCACCTGTCGTCTTAAAATTATTCTTTTGGTTTTTCATCAATAGCCGGCGGATCTTCAAGAACAGAATCAATTTTCTTGTCCGTTTCTTCGATTGCTGGCAATTCATCTTTCTTTGTGTTGATCGTGACCTTCATGTCATCCTTCGCAATGCTGACACTGCGGTCAGGGAGGCGGCCATGGTCAACCAGATGCTTGATTTGTTCAGCATCAAGAGTTTCAACCTCTAACAAAGTATTCGCGATTAAATCAAGTTTCTCACGGTGCTCTGTAAGAAGGTTCTTGGCTCTTGCATAGCATTCTTTAATGATTGTTTGGATTTCGACATCGATTTCATAAGCAATCTTGTCTGAGTAGTTTTGCTCATTGTTGAAGTCACGTCCAAGGAATACCTGGCCCTGAGCCTGGCCGAATTGCAGCGGTCCAAGCTTATCGCTCATACCGAATTCGGTCACCATTCTTCTTGCGATGCCTGTTGCACGCTGGAAGTCGTTATGGGCACCCGTGCTAACCTCACCGAAGACGATTTCTTCAGCAACCCGGCCGCCTAGCAATCCAGTGATTTTATCAAGAAGCTCTGGCTTTGTCATGAAGTAGCGATCTTCCTTAGGCAGCATGACAGCATAGCCGCCAGCCTGTCCGCGAGGGACAATCGTAACCTTATGCACCATTTCGGCTTCATCAAGGACAACCCCGATGACCGTATGGCCAGCTTCGTGGAATGCGACGATATTTCTTTCTTTTTGTGAAATGACACGGCTCTTCTTCGCTGGGCCGGCAATTACGCGGTCCGTTGCTTCATCAAGATCAAGCATGTCGATTTTCTTTTTATTCCTGCGGGCTGCGACAAGAGCAGCTTCATTAAGCAGGTTTTCAAGGTCCGCACCAGAAAAGCCTGGTGTACGGGCAGCAATATTCTTAAGGTTTACAGATTCATCAAGCGGCTTGTTTCGTGCGTGTACCTTCAGAACTGCTTCACGGCCGGTAACATCCGGACGGTCAACTGTGATCTGGCGGTCAAAACGTCCTGGACGCAGCAATGCTGGGTCAAGGATATCTGGTCGGTTCGTTGCAGCAACGATGATGATTCCTTCATTCGCGCCGAAGCCGTCCATCTCAACAAGAAGCTGGTTCAGCGTCTGCTCACGCTCATCGTGGCCTCCGCCAAGTCCAGCGCCACGCTGGCGGCCGACTGCGTCGATTTCATCGATGAAAATGATACATGGAGCATTCTTTTTCGCTGTTTCAAACAAATCACGGACACGCGATGCACCGACACCGACGAACATTTCGACAAAGTCGGAACCGCTGATTGAGAAGAATGGTACGCCCGCTTCCCCTGCAACAGCACGTGCAAGCAATGTTTTACCTGTACCTGGAGGTCCTACTAATAGAACACCCTTTGGAATGCGCGCACCGAGTTCAGCAAATTTGCGAGGGTCCTTAAGGAACTCAACAACCTCGACAAGCTCTTGCTTCTCTTCATCTGCACCCGCAACGTCCTTAAAGCGGACTTTTTTCTTCTCTTCATTGTAGAGCTTCGCTTTGCTCTTGCCAAAGTTCATGACACGGCTTCCGCCGCCCTGTGCCTGGTTCAATAAGAAGAAGAACAGGATAAAGATGATAATGAACGGAATAATTGATGTAAAGAACGTCACCCATCCGCTTGTTTCCTTGGCTGGCTGGATTTCAACGTCTGCCTGTGCAGCCGTTTCTTCAATGCGATTCAGGGTATCAGGGTTGTTCCATACATACGTAATGAACCCTTTCCCTTCCTCTTGGCCTTTGAGCTTTCCTCTTACCTCATACACACCCCGTTCAGGCTGAAGCGTCAATTTCCCTTCAACATTTCCTGCCTGGAGCTCCTGTATGAATTTATCGTAAGTGATTTGTTCAGTCGGCTCGTTATTGCCATTAAAGAAGCTAACTACCCCAATAATGACTAAAAATATCAATAAATAAAAGATGGTATTACGGAAGATCCGATTCATCCCTTACCTCCTCCCACGGTAGACAAACTATATTAAATAGTATCATAGTAAATCTTGCTAATTCAAGAAATTAACATTCAGAATATTTCGTTGTCAACCCTGATGATTTTCTGAAGAACTTTGTTACTTCGTATAAACCTCCGGCTTCAATATACCAATATAAGGAAGGTTCCGGTATTTCTCAGCATAATCAAGGCCGTATCCGACTACAAACTCATCAGGGACGATGAATCCGACATAGTCTGCCTGAATGTCTGCTTTCCTTCCTGTCGGTTTATCCAAAAGTGTGACGATCTTGATTGACTTCGCTTTGCGGTAGCGGAAAAGCTCAACCAGATAGCTAAGCGTCAAGCCGCTGTCGATGATGTCTTCAATGATCAGGATATCCCGTCCTTCTACAGATGTATCCAAATCCTTAAGGATTTTGACTTCACCTGATGAAACTGTGGAGTTGCCGTAGCTGGAAACATCCATGAAGTCCATTTCAAGGTACGCATCCACTCGCTTCAGCAAATCGCCCATGAAAGGCATTGCCCCTTTCAGGACCCCGATTGCCAGCGGAAAGCGTTCTTTGTACTCCTCAGTCAGCTCAGCTGCAAGCTGCTTTGTTTTTTCCTGAATTTCTTCTTCTGTAAACAATACTTTTTCGATATCATTTTTCATCATGATCATTGTGCCCCCTGGAAGATATCAATGCTTTATATAAATTAAATGTAGTAACCTGTTTCCATCTTTACTTGCTTCATGGTCCGATTTTTTCAGTCCCGGAAGCCAGAGGATCCGGCCTTCGCGGTCTGTTATAACCGGCCATTCATCCCTTTCGGCTAAAGGAATTTTCATATCGATAAAAATGTCCTTTAACTTCCTGGAGCCCTTCATCCCTTTCAATGTCATCCGGTCTCCCTGCTGCCTTGTGCGAACCATCAGAGGCAAGCCGGAATGCTGAAGGTCAATGATGAAATGGTCCCTGGAAGTAGTGTCAGGAGCTTCGTCCAGCAATTGGGCCTCGATCATGTCGCCATTAGGAAGCATTACGCTAGCTGTTCCATTTATCTCGAAACAATAGCTGTTCTTCTCGGGCGGATTTAATTGAAAGTGGCATTTTCCATACGATCGTATGATTCTTAAACCGCTGGGGAAATCAAGTGTTCCTGATGGATGGGGATTGCGAATTATTGAAAAAATTTTTTCAATATGTATAGCGGAAAGAGAAGCAGGTCGATCTTTGTAAAGATAGTTTAATATTAGTTTAATCCCTCTTCTTTGTAAAGGCATTGGCATCCGCCCAAAGGAACTAATATCAATGGTTATTTTGCTGTCCTCTTTCTTCATTACTTTATTCAATTCTTCCCTCGTTAATTCAACAAGATAATCTTCATCCATCTGCAGCTCTTCGCTAAAACGCTGGAAGTGCTCATGGACAGCGGGATTTTCCTCCTTCAGGAACGGAAGGATGTTTTTTCTGAAGCGGTTCCTGCTATAGTATTCCTTTTCATTGCTTGGGTCGATTCTTGGTACAAGATGATTGATATTACAGTACTCTTCCAGATCTTCTTTCGTCAGGCAGAGGAACGGCCTGAAAATAACCATCTCTCCGAATGGCCGGGAAAATGGGATTCCGGCACGTGCTTTGCCAGAGCTTCCCCTGGTCAGTCTCATCAATACTGTTTCAACCTGGTCATCACCATGATGTCCCAGCGCAAGAAATTGAAGATTGTGTTTGAACATCACTTCCTCGAAAAATTGATAGCGGCATTCGCGGGCAGCCTGCTGGGAGCTCAAGCCTGACTTTTCCATGTAAGCCGGAACGTCCATCCTATTCATTTCGAAAGGAATGCCCAATTGTTCACAATACCCCTTAACATGAAGGGCATCCTGATAGGATTCCTGGCCGCGGAACATATGGTCCACATGGACAGCGACAATCCTGAGGGACTTCTTCTCCCGTTCGTTCCATAAATAATGAAGAAGGGCTAGTGAATCCGGACCGCCGGAGACTCCGACCGCGATTGCTTTATTATGAAGCTGAAAATTGTGTTTCTCGAGAAAAGCATTTACCTTTGTTTCAATCATTTCTTTTCTTCCTTATGTGTTGCCGGTTTAAGTCTATACCCATGCCGGCAAGCCATTAATCTTCTAATTTCAGCTTAACACTTTTAAGCATTCAGAATCAAAAACGAAGCGCAATAAGGAAGCAGGAATTCCTATACTACGAACAAGTCAGCAAAAGGTTTCAAAAAAACTATGTAATCTGGCTATAAATATAAAAAAAATATAACAATGAAATAATGAGGATAATCGTCATCGTCTCTATAGCGGATGACTTTTTCTTTTTCTTTTTCAGGCTGTTTCTCGTCTGGGCTGCCGCTGTATTGCCAGGCGATACGCTAACATTGGCTCTCCTGCTTTTTTGTGTATTGCCCATTGGCTGCTGAGGTTTTTGGCTCGGTGCAGCTGCTCCGGAAGATTGTTGAAAACTTCTGGAACCCGCACTAGGCTGACGAAGCTGCAATAAGTCGGTTCGCATTTCACTTGCGGATTGGTATTTTCCGGTCAACGCTTTCATGATGATAGGGTCATACATTTTAAGTTCGGGACTGCGCTTCACCTTATCCATAATTTCATTGATCCCGCCAGCTTTCTTCGTGAACCTTTTTGGATAAGCTGTATTGATCATGATCATGGCAACTGCAAATAGATCATAGCCTGGATCCGCCTTTCTGCTTCCGAGCCCCCAGTAGCCCCGATCGAAGAATTCCGTGAATTCCTTAATAGCCCTTCCTTGCATTGTTGTTCCACCTACATCAATACATCGGATTCTTGCAGGCGGACCTGTTACGATCAAATTGTCGGGCTTCAAATCCCCGAACACCCAGCCATTTTCATGTAAAACCTGGAGGTCGGCCAATAGCTGGAGAATCATGACTTCCTTCCAATCCTGTCCCTTTTGCTGAAGGAAAGCAAGAAAATCAGGCCCCTTGATAAATTCCATCACATAGAAGCTGACCCGTTTGCCCGGGCGCTCCCAGTCATCTACATCGAGCAAAGAAGGCCCGAGGGCAGATCCCTGGACCTTGGCAAAAGATTTTAACACATTGACTTCCGATGTAATGGACATTCCGTTGTCACTCATTTTCAGCGCTACTTGAGTACTATTATGCCTCGCGAGATAAACAATTCCATTTGCTCCATATCCAAGCTCTTTTATAATCGTATACCGATGATCGTGCCATTTCCCTTGAATGATTGTTCCCGGAATGACTTTACACAGATTCTTCAAAGAAGGATTCATCATCACGTGACAGAAGGCTCCTTAATGACCGTTTTTTATTGAAATAGGATAATGCTTCGCGAATGGCCGGTCCTGTTGGCGTTATCCCGCCGGTTGTAAGCTTGGAAAATATGCTTGTAAGCGATTCAAGCTTCGGTGTCCAATCCAGCAATTTTTCGACATCATTTCTTTTCCCGGGAAATACAAACACCGAAAAACGATTGTCCCCTGTCCTTGCATTCAGGCTCAGGCTCAAGTCCAGCAAGGCTTCCTTCACTGTTGGCAGCTTATGCTTCATGCTTGCGCTTGTGTCGACAAGAATCAACACCTCCAGGCCAACTGTCTCTCCCAGCTCGTCTACCACTTCCATCACTTCACCGCGCTGTTCAGGCGGCAGGTCTTCTACTGTTTTCCCTCCGCCTAAAATCTGCTGAAGCTCCTTATTTACTACTCCCTGAAGGGTCTGGGTCATCGCTTTCCTTGTGACCATCTGAACAGTTTGTGACAGTTGCTGCGAATATACGATCTGGCTGACTCCGCCTCCGGAAAGGGCAATGCCTTCAATTTCCTTCATTCCCTGGTCATCAATGACATCCTGCTCCATGACGCCAATAACATTGACGGTAATTCCCTGTTCCTTTGCTAGGGCAGACATCGCGATCGGATCCTCACCCTGGTTTGAGCAGCCATCTGTTATAAGCAAGATTTGACGGATAGTACCTGTTTTCATGATAATCCCCTCTCTCTTAGACTCTTATAAACAGCCTAATAAATTTGTTACCATTTTCGACGAAGAGAGAGGGAAATATACATATTTGCCTTGGGTTATGTTAAAAATAAACTTTATGCTCTTTTTTGATAGTTCGACACAGGAATGGAAGCCCATTTCGGGATATTATGATCAATCTTCGCCACCAAAACGGTCATATCGTCCTCGATTGAGCCGCCACGTGAACGGATGACTTCCTCCATGATCAAATCAGCGATTGCCTGAGGATCGTCGGTCTGTAATTCATTGATTTTTCGTTTCATCCAAAGATCGTAGTTTTCAACATGCTTAGGGCCTTCAAAGACACCATCGCTCATCATGATCAGCAGGTCTCCAGCTTTAAGCTGTTCCCCTACAACATCCACTTCAAATTCCTGCAGGATGCCCATCGGAAGATTGCTAGCCTGGACTTTCATGATTTTGCCGCCTCGTTTGATGAAGCTGGGCGTAGAGCCAATTTTAAGGAATCGTGCAGAAGCATTCTGCAAATCGATCATCGCAAGGTCGAGTGTCGAGAATACTTCATCGTTCGTCCTTAGTGAAAGAATCGAGTTGACCGATTTAATTGCCACCTTTTCCTCAATTCCTGATTGGAGGATCTGCTGAAGCAGCAATAACGTATCCCTGCTTTCCGAATGCGCTCTTTCGCCATTTCCCATCCCATCGCTGATTGCAATCGCATATTTCCCGCCGCTCAGTTCAATCGTCGAATAGCTGTCCCCGGATACAAGGTCCCCATCCTTAGCTGCATGGGCAACGCCAGTTAAGACTGTATAAGCTTTTGCGGAACGGAAGGTCACATGGCAAAAGCCGTTTGGAAAAGTAGAGCACTCCTCAGAATTAACGATAATATTTTCTTTTAAAATATCGGACAGCATTGGGGCAATCAGCTTTTCGCACTCACCATGACCCTGGCAGTACGGAATGGTCATATCAATATCAACATTCCCCTGCTCAAGGCTATAAATTTCAACATGCTCAATATGGATGCCAAAATCCTGCAGCGCCTCGAGAATCTGTTCCTCCTGTTTTGAATGGTTCTCGCGCTCACGCTGTATTTCCTTAGCGAAGTCCCCCATTACCTCAGATACCCCGAGCAGCTGGTCTGCTACAAGACGCCTGCTTTCCTGGACCTGTTTTTTAAGCTTTTTGTTCGCCTGATAATAGGTCAGCTGCTGCTGCATGATTTCCATTACCTTTTTCGAACGGGTACAGTGCTTGTCCCAATCCCGCGAAAGCTTTTGCGGCACTGCCCCAGAATTTTGGTCCATCTCCTGCATAATCTCACTCATATAGTCATAGGTTGTATTAAAGTTCCTTGTCCAGCAATGGTCCTTTTTAAAACAAGTCTGGCATGTTTTCTCGGTGACATTGCTGAGGAAATAATCCATGTCCCGGTCTGTCTCGACTGTTTCATCCTGAACCTGCAAGGCAGAGAAGCTTTTAGAAAGCGCCTCAAACACATTGGAAAACTGGACAACACGCTGCGCCGTCACATCCCTCATTTTCCTCATATATTGCTGCTGTTCCGCGGAATATTCAGGTGTCCCGGGAATGTATTTTGCGATTCTTGAAGTCATTGATTGAGGGGTAAGCAAAAACAAGAGCACGGCCGCGGCAGATTCCATCAAGGTTTTGCTAAGGGTCCCCCCACCCTCGCCATACATGCCGATCAATAGTGTTGCGATAAAAAGGCCGAGTGCCACTCCTGGTTTCTTTCCTTCTTTCAGGAGGCCGCCCAGCAAGCCCGAAAACGCCAGCAGACTCATATGATAGAAGCTAGAGACATTCGCGAGACTGAATATCAGTCCAGTAACAACACCCACTGTTGATCCGACGGTTGCCCCGGCGACAAAGGAGAAAATCAGCACGAGGTAGCGCGACATGACATGCTCGACTGATAGATCATAGAGAGTCCAGCCAATCGTACCAGTCATCACCGAAGCAAGCATGATGATCAGACAGACAATTTCTTCCGTCTTCAAGGACTGCTTCCGTTTGCTGAAGGTCAAAAGCGGGATACTTTGGAGGAAGATGAAGGTCAGCACAAGGCCTAACCCTGCTTCGACACCAGCCATCATCCCTTCATAGACGGTTATATTCCCCGACAAAATCAGAGCTTTCAATATTTTCCCTATCAAAATACTAAAAAATATATAAAATGGCAGCACCTTTACATCGTTTTTAATCCAGCCTTTGGTCATGCGGTAAATCAGCAAGAATAAGAATACCGAGCTGAAGGTATAGACTGAAGCGCCAATCGACAGTGTCGCGGCTCCAGCCACCAGACCAAACAGCGCAATCGGGGCTCGATCCTTCCGGATGAGGTAAACGGCCGCAAAAAACGGAAGGCTAAAAGGGGTTAACTGTGCCAGGATCAAGGCCCTGCCAAGCAAGAATCCAATAAACAGAAATATATAGCCTTTTTTGAGAAAAAGGTTCTCGATTTTGGATTGCAGCTTCGCCATGCCTTTTGAAATCCTGAATCGTGATTCCTCGAGCTGAACTTCACCGATCGGCTCCATCATGTTCCTTTCTACCTTTTGCATTCAATACACTCCCCGTTTTTTTATCGTTGCAGCTTATTATAAGAGGGAGCAATACAGAAGTTTGTCAAAAACAAGGACAAGCTACCAAGTTTCGTTCGACGGATTTCCCCGTAAACCCAGAATTCCTCGAATTAACTCGTTATCTTCCTGCTAATGGCCTGCTTTTCACTATCGGACAAGCAATTCGGCCTAATATTTTCCTGATGAAAATTTCTGCTTTTCTTTTAAAAATCCATTGACACTATTTTAATATCTATGTATTATATTTCTTGTGCCTCAAAACACAATATCATGGCGGTGTAGCTCAGCTGGCTAGAGCGTACGGTTCATACCCGTAAGGTCGGGGGTTCGATCCCCTCCGCCGCTACTAAGAAAAGTGGAAGTGCCTTGGTCAGCCTCGACAGGCATAAGACGGCTCCTGCAGGAAATCCTGATTTCTGAAAGGAGATGGCTTATGACCCGAGAGGCTAGGCACTGCAGCTAGACAAGACCAAATGCGGAGGCGACTGCTTAGCTCCGACCAGCACTGGAGGGCCGGCAGGTGAAGTCGCTTTTTGACTTCATCGGACGGACCGAAGTGACTCGAGGAGCTAGGAGCCGCAGCTGGACAAAAACGAATTATACGGCCCCTTGGTCAAGCGGTTAAGACACCGCCCTTTCACGGCGGTAACACGGGTTCGAATCCCGTAGGGGTCATACTTAAAAACCTCGTTCCTTTGAATAGGAGCGGGGTTTTTTGTTGTCTATATGTTTTTTCAGATTTTCTGGAAATCTTGCTTATAATTCATTTGATAATTTTATTCACATACTTACCCTGCTGAGCAAAGACGAGAGGGCTAAGATCACTTTCGGACAGGTTCGGAGTTATTTCCTCTTTTTCTGTCCGAATGGGACCGCCTTTCGGACAGTTTTGGAGCTAATTCCTCTATTCCTGTCCGAATGGGACCGCCTTTCGGACAGTTTTGGAGCCAATTCCTCTTTTTCTGTCCGAATGGGACCGCCTTTTGGACAGTTTTGACTCTATTTCCTCTTTTTCTGTCCGAATGGGACCGTCTTTCGGACAGTTTTGGAGCTATTTCCCCTTTTCCTGTCCGATTGAGACCGCCTTTTGGACATTTTTGACTCTATTTCCTCTTTTTCTGTCCGAATGGGACCGTCTTTCGGACAGTTTTGGAGCTAATTCCTCTATTCCTGTCCGAATGGGACCGTCTTTCGGACAGTTTTGACTCTATTTCCTCTAATCCTGTCCGATTGAGACCGCCTTTCGGACAGTTTTGGGACTCTTTCCTCTTTTTCTGTCCGAATTGGACCGTCTTTTGGACAGATTTGACTCTATTTCCTCTTTTTCTGTCCGAATGGGACCGCCTTTTGGACAGTTTTGGGACTCTTTCCTCTTTTCTTGTCCGAATGGGACCGTCTTTCGGACAGTTTTGGAGCCAATTCCTCTATTCCTGTCTGAATGAGACCGCCTTTCGGACAGTTTTGGAGCCAATTCCTCTATTCCTGTCCGATTGAGACCGTCTTTCGGACAGTTTTGACTCTATTTCCTCTATTCCTGTCCGAATGGGACCGCCTTTTGGACAGTTTTGACTCTATTTCCTCTTTTTCTGTCCGAATGGGACCGCCTTTCGGACAGTTTTGACTCTATTTCCTCTTTTTCTGTCCGAATGGGACCGTCTTTCGGACAATTTTGGACCTGTTTCCTTTATTCCTGTCCGAATGATCGCCGACTACAATAAAAAAGACAAGCCTTTTCAAAGACTTGTCTTAATATAGCAATATACCTGCTATTATTTATATTAATTTAGCAGCAAGTTACCCTCTTCTAGCTCCTCTTCCACCGCGCTTAGATTCTGTTGCGCGTTTTAGAGTGGACAGACGGTCTTCACTATCCTTCAAAAATTTCGCCATTTTCGTTTCGAAATTTTCAGGACGGGCATTCCGATTGTCGTTTGGTCTTCCGCCACGCGGACGCTGGGAATACGGTCGATCTGATCTTTCCGGTCTTGCAGGTCTTTCGGGTCTCTCAGGCCTGTCTACTGCCTTCTTAATAGATAAACCAATTTTGCCGTCTTTTTCAACATTGATGACTTTCACCTCAACCTGGTCGCCCACTTTGAGATGGTCATTGATGTCCTTGACGTAATTGTCAGCGACTTCACTGATATGGACAAGTCCCGTTGAACCGCCTGGCAGTTCCACAAACGCCCCGAAATTTGTAATGCCTGTTACTTTTCCCTGTAACTTGCTGCCTACTTCGATTGACATAAAAAAGTTTTGCCTCCTTAAAGATATAAAAAATCAAACTTACATTATATTATACAGAATACGAAAAAAGCGTGTCAATAAGCCGAATCTTGGGATTCCTTTTTATCTTTAGGAAGGTTAAAGATGATTTCATTCTTTTCCGACAAGAAGTATTCTCTGCGAGCAAGCTTGGCTATGTATTCATCGTCGTTCAGCTTGACGATTTCTTCATCAAGGATTTCCTGTTTCTTTTCCAGACTTGCCAATTTTTGTTCAAGTACTTCTTTTTCTTTCTGCTTTTTTTCAAGGGTGGCAGTCTGTGAAACGAAGGTTGAGATCATCAAATAAGAGATGACCGCGGCAAAAAGTCCAAAGACTGCGAGTCGCCTGAATAACAGCTTTCGCTTCCTGCTTTCTGCAATCCCTGCTATTTCACGCTGCTGTACATACTGATTTTCAATTTTAGCTATGCTCTGTTTCCTGATGACACCCATCCTCGCAGTCCTCCTTATATTTATTTTTTAAATTTCTTCAACCATTTTATCGGCACTAAAGAGTAATTCTTTACTATAATTAGAAATCCTGCCAATTTATTATATAACTTCTCGACGCTTTTTTTAATCTTTTTCGGCAAAAGTTTCCAAAAAAGCAATAACAGCATCTGGACTGGCTTCCATAGAAGTTTAAGTACCCATAATAAAACGGCAAGAAGCCATTTAACAAGAGCATAAAGGCCTCTTCCCGACAGGATTAACAATGATAAAACGGTAGCGGCCAAAAACTGCACAGGCCTAATGACCAACAATCTGACAGTCTTCACCAAGAATATATAAATACTGATTGTAATCGAAATCGTCTTTTCCAGCATCTTGAGGTATATTTTCTTGAACAGGCTCTGGTAGGCCGCAAATCCGCAAAGCAAGGCAAGGAAAATATAAAAGCGCAATTCACCCATATTGACCGAAAATAAGACGTAGAAAATCAGCAGGCCCTGGAGCAGCCAAAACAGGATGTCATTGATAAAGACGATCCACGACTTTCGTTTTGCCCTTTTCAAAAATCGGTTATGTGTATCAAGTGATGCTCCGAACAAACTTCCCATCCCAATCATCGCGAGCATCGTTAAAAATTGGGTAGACAGCGTCATCGGAATAACTTGCTAAAGAAGCCTTTAGCTTTCTCCCCATGCTGGTCATCCAAGTAGACCAGGTCAAAAATTTTTCCTTTGATCGACACAATGCCTTTATCGACATCCAGGTTTATCATCTGGAGGTTCTGGCCTTTGATCGCCAGGAATCCCATGACTGTTTCAAGCAGGAATTCTTCGTTATCAAAGCTTTCGACTTGCTTTACGCCCGTGATTTCCAGTGTACGCCTGCCCCTCATGACCAGGTCATGATCTGGCAGATTGCTTTTCGTTTGATTTGTTTCATAATATTGGCTCATCATTACCCCTCACAATCGCATAATGCACTTTTGTACATGTTTATGATTATGTGAGGGAGAATAGAACAAGCCTTCAGCTGATTTCGGTTTTACTCTTCGTCATCACCCGGGATGCGCTCTTCACCAAGCATTGTATACATCTCGGCTGCTTCATCCTTACGGGATGTTTCCTGAATGCGGTCAATCCTTACAGAAACGACCTTTTGTCCGAAACGGATCGCCAGCTCATCCCCTTCTTTCACATTCGTGCTCGCTTTTGCGGGTACGCCATTCACGGAAATCCTTCCTTGATCGGATACTTCCTTCGCTAAAGTTCTTCTTTTAATTAATCTAGACACCTTTAAAAATTTATCCAGCCTCATTGTATCTAAACCCCTTTTTCAATATTGGATTGATTTACCTTCTTGAAATGACCTGTTTTTCCAGAGCTATAAACCTTGTCTCTTTGCTTCTTCCCAAAAAGCATCAAGCTCTTCAAGAGAATAACTTTCTACCGGTTTTTCATTTTCAGCAGCTTTCTGTTCGATAAAAGCAAAACGGCGCATGAATTTCTGGTTCGCCTTGTATAATGCCTCTTCCGGATTGATTTGGTAATGCCTCGCGAAGTTCACAAGCGCAAACAGCAAATCTCCATATTCGAGTTGGACATCATCCTGAAGCCCATTTTGGCTGATCTCGACTGACAGCTCATCGATTTCTTCCTTCACCTTATCGAGGATTGGTGCTGCCGTTTTCCAGTCAAAGCCTACTTTGGCTGCTTCCTTTTGCAATTCGTAAGCCTTCAGCAGGTTCGGGAGACCTTTGCCGGCACCCTCGAGGAGCGATTTCACCTTGCCGCCCTTTTCCTGCTCCTTGATAGCCTGCCAGTTTTTCATGACATCCTCTTCATTCTCTGCGGTTACATCACCAAATACATGCGGATGCCTGCGGACCATTTTAGCAGAGATTGATTCAATGACATCATCGATGGAAAAATAACCTTCATCCTCACCAATCTGAGCATGGAGAACCACCTGCAGCAAGACATCCCCAAGTTCCTCCACGATATGGTCGATGTCATCATTATCAATCGCCTCAATCAGTTCGTATGCTTCTTCGATTAGATACTTCTTTAAGGATGTGTGGGTCTGCTTTTTATCCCACGGACAGCCATTTGGTCCCCTTAATTCAGATATAATTCCACGAAATGTCTGAAAGTCCTTGTATAAAATTTGTTCGTCTTTTACCGGCGGGACATAGACTGACGTTAAATTGCTCAATTCGACTTCCCTGTCCAATTCATACAGCGGCACCTTTTTGATGACCTCATCCCTGCTCCCGGCTGCGGTCACGATATAGACATCGTATTCATCAGGCAGTTTTTCCATCAAGGTAAGCTTGACCTCGGATGCAACAAAAGAGTCATACACTTGTCCGATGATGGTGTGGTTTTTCAGCAGCAATGAATCCCTGGAAAGCTCCGTACCATCAAGCAGCTGGAAGCCTTCAATTGGATCGATCTTCAGCGCCTGGAACATTGCGTCGAGGAAGCTCTGTCCGCCGCCTATCTCCAGTTCAATCCCGCGCTCCGGCCCTCTTTCAAGCAAAAGCTGAACCGTTCTCTCAGCAATCAGCGGATGGCCAGGAACGGCATATGTGATATGGTTTTCCTGCGCTTTTGCAAGCAGTGTCTCGGTGATTTCCTCATACACCTGCTCAAACTGATCATGTTTTTCATACACCTCATCAAAAGATTGGAACTGCAAACCTTCCTTTTCCAGTTCCGTTACAACCGGATGCTCTTTCGTCCGTAAAAAAAGGTTATGCTCCTGCTTCAAGCTCCGATATACACCAAGCGGAAGCTGGTCCAAATCCCCCGCACCAAGCCCGATGATCGTCAGTTTTTTTGTCATTTCCTGCGGCCCCCTGTCTTATTGAAAAATAACTGCACAAGCCTGCTTCCGAATGGAAGGGCCAGTAATTCTTCTTCGTTCAACGCTTTCGTTTTTACCAAAACAATGAAGTAAACCAATGCACCAAGCAGCACGCAGCTTAAAGCCTGCAATACTGCAGCCAGCCTGTCCGGTTCTATATACTGGTATAGGAAGTCCGTGATATTCAGATAAAAATATAAGAACAGGCTCATAGTCCCGGATGAAAATAAGATTTTGACAATAAAAGCAGCAGAGAGAACCGGCTTGCCCAGAACCATCCGCAATCTCGCAATAAGAACAACAAGAACGACAGCCATAGCCAGCAATGTGGCATACGCTGCTCCCATTGCCCCTTGTTCCGGGATGAAGACCAGATTTAAACTATATTTTAACGCAAAGCCTGCCAGGACAGCTACAGCCGGGAAAATGGTCCTGTTCAGGCCCTGGAGGATGCTCGTTATCGTCAGGATAACTGATCCTAGCAGAACCGTTAAACTTAATAATCCGAGAACATTGGATCCGTCTGCATTTTCAAACAGCATGATATTTACCGGCATAATGATGCTATACAATCCTGCTGATGCTGCAGCGCCAAATAGGAGGCTTGCTTGCAGTGCCAGCCTGATTTTTGCAAGGATCATTTCCGGCCGGTTCCTGGATTGTTCCCCAGAGATCGCAGGAACGAGACTTAAGGACATTGATGTTGCCACCACGGTTCCAAGCTGGATTAAGGGCTGTCCTCTGTCAAAAATCCCTTTCGAAGCCTTTGCCTCCTCTGCAGGCAGCCCCATTTCCCTTAACAAAGTATACATATTAAGTGAATCTGCCAGCTGAAACATGATTAGCAGCATGCCGCTGATGCTGATCGCGAACCCTTGGACAATTAGCGCCTTCACTACCCAGCCAGCATCTGCAAACAGCATCTTGGCCTGAAAATTTTTGAACAGGCCTGAGGTTTTATTTTTCAGGTAAAAGTAGCTTAATACCGCAGCCGATACCAATCCTCCGGTTACCGAACCAAATACTGCCCCCGCACCAGCAACATATAGGGAATATCCCTGCTTCACAAAAAACGCGGACAGCGCCAGGATGGTTGCCACTCTTATGAATTGCTCGGACACCTGCGATACGGCCGTCGGCACCATATTTCCCTTCCCTTGAAAGTATCCCCTGAACACAGAGATAAATGGAAAGATCAAAAACGGAAATGCGACAACCTTAAACAAAAGGCTGAGTTCAGAGTCGCCAATTTTCCAGGCAATCCAATCAGCACCGAAATAAAAGAATGAAAACAGCATAACTGCCAGGAAGCTCAAGAACAGGAAGGATATCGCCAGCATCCTGTCTGCTCTTCCGCTGTTACCTCCGGCCTGCTGTTCTGTATACAGCTTGGATATGACAACAGGAAAACCATAAGTAGATAAAACCATGACAATCCCAAAGAAAGGATAAACCTGCTGATATATGTAAAAGCCAACATCCCCGACAATATTTTGAAATGGAACGCGATATACTGCGCTCAATATTTTCGTAACAAGGGCCGCCAGAGTCAGGACCATGGCTCCCCTGATCAATTCCTTCGAACCTTCAACGGGCTTCATTGCCCATCTCCTTCCAATTCAAGTATCAAAAAGTATTATATCATAAGGCGCAGGCGGCTCCATCAACGCATAAAAGCATGCGATAAGTTTTTAAAAAGGCTGTCTTCGTAAAGAATGTTGTTAAAATCCAAAAGCCGATTTTAACGTGATAAAAGCCATTTCGTATGCAGGTACTAAGTTAGCAAGCTCTTTTCTCATAATAAGCGTTAGTTTGGGAAGAAACTTGAGTAATTCAATTCTATTTCGTAGTCAACAGCAACAAAGTTTGAGAAAAGAGCCTTTAAAAAAGAAAAAGGGGCAGCCTCGGCAGCTGCCCTTTTTAATGAAATAAGTGTAAAATGTCGGGTAAAAAGTTTATTGCGAATAATGATTATTGCTCCATTTGCCTTGCAAGGAACCCAGCAGCAGTTTCAACCGCTTTTTGTTCCACATCGCCAAGTGACCCTTCCTTAGAGAAGATGATCACTGCGCCAATCGGATCGCCATTCGCAATGATTGGCCCAATTGTATAGGCAGAAGCAGGTTCTTCATTTCCTTCCACAAGCGAAATCGCCGATTGCTGGTTTACAAGAGTGGAGCTGCGGTCTTCCATCGTCTTTTCGACAAGTTCACTGATGTTTTTATTCAAGTAGTCCTTCTTTGAACCTCCGGCTACCGCGATATAAGTATCGCGATCACAGATCAGTACCGGATTTCCCAGGCTGTCGTATAGCGCTTCTGCGTATTCCTTTGCAAAATCGCTTAATTCGCTGATTGGAGAATACTTCTTAAGGATGACTTCACCATCACGGTCCACGAAAATCTCAAGTGGATCACCTTCGCGAATTCGCAGCGTTCTTCTTATTTCTTTAGGAATGACGACACGACCTAAATCATCGATTCGACGAACAATACCAGTTGCTTTCATCCAACGTTGCCTCACTTTCATCTGATGATTATTATTTAAGCTGTTTTCGTTATGAAAAAGCTTTTGGTAATGACAATTCCAGCCTTAATTAATCATCCTTACCAAGTTTGAACTTAGTATCTTTCATATGGAAAGTTCTATACACTTCTAAAAATATTTTCTCTGAAGTGATAAAGGTGCCAAAAACGGATAAACCTTCCAGCTGTTATTTTCATACACCTTATGAAATACCCTTGTCTCAGTTTTTTGAAACACGAGGGAATTTTACAATTATATTACATAATATTTCCATATGTTTACGATACCGTGTTTTCCTGTTCTTTTTGGGAATCATGCAATCCCTTAATCATCTCAAAAGTGATGTCGAACCAGCGGTCGCTTTTCAGCCCCTTCGTATGGACAACCATCTTCAGCTTCTTGCCTTCCATGCCTAAGCCCACTACATTCCTGTACTGGCTGCTGATTTTAAATACTTTTTGTCCGTCAATCCTGCCGCTTCCTTCTTCAGACAGCAAAATATTCACGTCCTGCTTAACCTGTTTGATTGTTTCCACACCTGCCGTAATCGCAAATACCTTCAGTTCAGCCACCTTGAATAATGCTTCAACCTCAGCAGGATAATCTCCATAACGGTCTATAATCTCTTCCTTCAGTTCTTCAATATCCTTCAGCGTATCGATTCCCCGGAAACGCTTATACATCTCGATCTTTTGATGTCCGTCGGAAATATAGTTGTCAGGAATATAAGCGTCGATTTCCAGGTCGATTTCGATAGATGGCCTGCGAACCTGGTCCTTCTCCGGCTTTCTCTCTTCGATTGCTTCTTTCAGCATTTGCGAATAAAGGTCGAAACCAACGGAATCAATAAAGCCGTGCTGCTCCGCACCCAGCAGGTTGCCGGCACCGCGGATGGAAAGGTCGCGCATGGCAATTTTAAAACCTGATCCCAATTCTGTGAACTCCTTAATCGCCTGCAGACGCTTTTCAGCGACTTCGGTAAGCACCTTGTCTTTTCGATAGGTAAAATAGGCGTAGGCAACCCTGTTGGAACGGCCAACCCTTCCCCTGAGCTGATAGAGCTGGGACAGTCCCATTTTATCGGCATCATAGACAATCAGCGTATTCACATTCGGGATATCGACACCAGTTTCGATAATCGTCGTGCTTACAAGGACATCAAACTCACCTTCAAGGAAACCTAACATCACCGATTCCAGCTCGTTTTCACTCATTCGCCCGTGCGCGTAGGTCACCCTTGCATCAGGGACCAGCATCGAGATTTCTTCCGCTTTGCGCTCGATATCTTCAACGCGGTTATAAAGGAAGTATACTTGTCCGTCCCTGGCAAGCTCCCGTTCAATTGCTTCCCGGACAAGCCCGCCGTTATATTCCATAACGTATGTCTGGACAGGGAACCGGTTTTCAGGCGGTGTTTCAATGACAGACAAATCCCGGACACCGAGCATGGACATATGAAGTGTTCTCGGGATCGGCGTGGCCGTCAATGTCAGAACATCCACATTTGTCTTCAGCTGCTTGATTTTTTCCTTATGCGTCACTCCAAATCGCTGCTCTTCATCAATGATCAGCAATCCGAGATCTCTATAGGCAATTTCCTTTGATAAAAGCCGATGTGTACCCACAACAATGTCGACGCTGCCAGCTTTCAGCCCTTTGATCGTTTCGGTCTGCTGCTTACGCGTCCTGAACCTGCTCAAAAGACCGATATTGATCGGGAAGTCCTGGAATCTTTCTCTTAGCGTTTCAAAATGCTGCTGAGCCAGGATTGTAGTCGGCACCAGGAAGGCAACCTGCTTGCCATCGGCAATCGCCTTGAACGCAGCCCGGATTGCGACCTCCGTTTTTCCATAGCCCACATCACCGCAGAGCAGCCGGTCCATCGGGCGTTCCCGTTCCATATCAAGCTTGATTTCATGGATGGAGCGCATCTGGTCTTCCGTCTCCTGGTAGGGGAAGGAAGATTCGAAGTCACGCTGCATCTCCCCGTCAGGCGAGAAGGCATAGCCAACGCTTGCTTCACGTTCGGCATAAAGCTTGATCAGGTCGTCAGCAATATTCTGGACAGAGGACTGTACCTTGCTCTTAACCCGTTTCCAGTCGTTTCCGCCCAGTTTGTATACTTTTGGCTCTTTCCCCTCTGAACCAACATATTTCTGGACAAGGTCGATTTGTTCTACAGGTACATAGAGCTTATCCGTCCCCTGATAGCGGATATGGAGATAATCCTTATGGACTCCGTTGATGACCAGTGTTTCAATGCCAAGATATTTCCCGATTCCGTGATTTACATGGACGACATAATCGCCAACCTTAAGCTCAGAATAGCTTTTGATCCGTTCCGCATTCGAGAGCTTTTGGCGTCTTGGTGTTTTCTTTGTCTTCTTATTGAAGAGCTCCTCTTCCGTGATCACAGCAATTTTCTGGATTGGGAACTCAAAGCCTGTGTTCAGGCTGCCCTGGATAATCTGCACCTTTCCCGGCAGCAAATCCTGCTTGCTGCTTGCCCTGGTTGCATCGATTTCATAATCCTCAAGCACACGCTCCAGCTTCTTGACCCTCTCTTCATCAGGACCAAGGAAGACAACAGCAAAGTTCCCTTTGCGCCAGCGGTCAATTTCACCTTTCAGCACATGCATCTGCCCGTGGAAGTTTTGCATTGGCTTACAGGAAATATTGATGATATTCTGCGGGCTCGTATTGGGCACATGCCGTAAAAACAACGATAAATACACGATTGGTTTCGCTGCTTTGCTCATTAATTCAGGAAGATGGTGAGAAATCCGGAGATCATGGATGATCTGTCCTTCTCCAAGAAGGCTGGTGTACCACTCCGCTTCCTCTTTGTTCAGGGATTCGTTCATTTCCTGTACCCTGCTGATTTCATCCACGAATAAAAAGCCATTCGAGGGCAAGTAATCTATTAAACTTTGAGGCTTCTCATAAGCGATCGACAGATACTTGAATAACTGGTCAGGCTTTTGCCCATTGCGCAGCTGTTCAAGCTCATAGCCAATGTTTTGGGACATCAGCGATTTCGCTTTGTCATCCTTCAGTTTCTTAAGGCTTTTGGATAATCCGTCTTCCAGCCCGGTGATCAGGCGGTCAAGTTCTTCGTTTTCAATCGGAGTCTCTGTAGCAGGCCCAATCGAAACAGCCTTCATTTTTTCCTTAGAGCGCTGGTCCTCTAGCGAAAATGTCCTGATAGAATCTACTTCTGCATCAAAAAGCTCAATCCTGATCGGGTCCGCTGAGGTGAGCGGATAGATGTCGATGATTCCGCCCCTAACACTGAATTCCCCTGGGGCAGATACCATTCCAGCCCTGGCGTAACCCATGCTTACAAAGCGGTTTAGAACTTCGTCCAGCTCTATCTCTTCCCCAAGTGTGAATGTCATCTGGAATTTAGACCACAAGTCTTTAGGCGGCAAAACCTTTCTTAAACCTGCCATCGGAACGATGACCATCCCGGATTTCTTTTTGCTCCAGTGATTCAGCGCCTCGATCCGCTGGGCTTTCAGCTCAGGGCTGGATATACTGATTTCAGCAGCAATCAATTCGTTCGCTGGATAGAGATAAACCTCCTCTTCTCCTACTAAATTGACAAGATCGTCATATATTTTTTGTGCTTGCAATAAGTTATGTGTCACTACCAGGACGGGGCGTCTCGTCTTTTCATAAATGGCAGACAGAAAAACTGTCCTCGCCGAACCGGACAGGCCGGCGACGAGCTGTTCCCTGAGGCCAGCATCCATTCCGGATATGACAGACTGGACATCATCCTGATGACTAAATAGAGCTTTCAGCCCCTGCATCCAAACCTCTCCCTCTCTTTTACCAAAAAAATTGATAAAACAAATGCTAGTTTATAATTGCCTGATATTTAAACAGAAAAATGCTTTGGATGAGAAATCCAAAGCTTGTCAGTGAATTAAATAGTCATGCTGATGGAAGTCCGGGTTTCGCTCCAGTGCTTCCTGACAGTCTTCACAGATCGATTTTATATGGATGTCGCCATTTCCTGCGTAAGAAACCATCTCCTGACGTTCATCGTCTGTCAGTTTGTGCAAGCCGAGGCTTTCGCTATGGACAGACATCCTGTCCAGCGAGCCGATATTCGTTCCGCAGTGGCGGCAAGTATAATGTATAGCCATGCCCGTCCCTCCCAAATTTAGTCATTATCATTATTGACTCTTTGACAGGAACTTATGCACTTAGCCTATTGTATGTTGCTTTTTTTAGATTATATTACTAAAACGGCAGATTCGCATACCATTCTTTGCCGATTCACGTCATTTCCTACGAATATCCTAGCGATTATAGGTATTCATTACTTCCAAGAACGGCTTTTTGGTCCATTCCTCGCAGGCATCAGCAGATTTTGCGATCGCTTCCTTCATCTGTTCCTGCTCTTCGCCCGTAAAACGCCCGAGCACCCAATCTGTCACAGCCATTCCATTCTGCGGCCGGCTGATCCCGATGCGTATCCGGTTGAATTCCTGTGTTCCCGTATGGGCAATCGTCGACTTTATACCGTTATGGCCGCCGGCACTCCCTTTTTGCCGCAACCGTATCCTTCCAGTCGGCATATCAAGATCATCGTAAATGACCACTAAGTCTTCTGTATCAATATCATAAAAATCCATGACAGCCCTGATTGATTCACCAGAAAGATTCATATAAGTCAGCGGCTTCAGAAGAATTACTTTTTCCCCGCCGAAAAAACCTTTTCCATACAGCCCTTTATGCTTTGCCTGATCCAACGGGATATTCCAGCGCTTCGATAGCTCATCAATCACTTCAAACCCTATATTATGCCTTGTAAGATCGTATTGTCTCCCTGGATTCCCTAATCCAACAAATAATTTCATTCTTTGTTCCACACCCCTATTAAGAAAAGCGCAAACGCCTTGTTTTAAGGCACAGCGACAAACTTCGCTGCGTCCTGTGCCGACGCCGCCGGCCGCCATCCTGTGCAAGTCCGGCGAGCTCTGAGCCAATACTGGCTTCAAAAAGCATAAGCTCAAAAAAAGCAGCAAATAATGCTTCAGTCTCTACCATCATACCGTTTTTTGCCGTACAACTCTATTTTACATCAAACCGCAAAAGACGTAACCCTTTCAGGCTACGTCCAATACAGCTTATTATTCGCCTTCTCCGCTGGCAGCTGTTTCTCTGCCTTCTTCATTCTCAGGCGCTCCTGGCTCCTGTTCCTCACCGGAATTGATCTCCGCTTCCTGCTTAGGAGGAAGGATTGAAACAATGACCGTTGTCTCATCATCATTGAGTTCATAGTTGCCTTGTTTGATATCTGCCAGAGTCAGGTTTTCGCCAACCTGCAGATTCGTCACGTCCACATCAATGGATTGCGGAATGCTTCCAGGAGTTGCTGTGATATTTACTTCATGTACTGGCTGCTGCATTACGCCGCCATCCTTAACTCCCGCTGCTTCGCCCACCAGATTGACCCTGACGCTTGCATTGACTTTGGAACTCTTGTCTACTACAAGGAAGTCAGCATGCAGGATTTCATTTTTAACATGATCCTGATGGTAATCCGTAAGCATGACATCGTGCTGGCTGCCATTGACATCCAGCGAGATGACGCCATTTCGTCCATTTTCGCGGATTGTTTTGATGAATTCAATGCCGTTTATATAGATCGACTTGCTTTCTGTATTTTTTCCGTATACGACTGCCGGAATATTGCCCTCCTGGCGCAATTGCCTCAAGGCTGAACGTTGAGAACCGGTGCGTTCATTTGCTTTTAATGTTGCACTCATGCTTTTGTCCCCTTCCTATTCAATAAATTCTTGTCTATATAAAAAATGCCCCAAAACAGGAAGGTCTAAACGTTCGACTTTTGTTTCCAGAGGGTTATAGGCAGAAACAGTTATAGGCTTGCCCTGGGGCAAGCCTATTGTCCATATAAAAAATTAATCAAAAAGCGTGCTTACTGATTGCTCTTCGTGAACGCGGATAATCGCTTCACCAATTAATGGAGCAACAGAAAGCTGATGGATCTTGTCAACGCGCTTTTCTTCATCAAGCGCAATCGAATTTGTCACAACCAGTTCTTTAATCTTGGAGTTTTCAATACGCTCAATTGCAGGACCTGACAATACAGGATGCGTACAGCAGGCGTATACTTCAAGCGCACCGTTTTCAACTAATGCGTTTGCTGCCAATGTAATGGTTCCTGCAGTATCGATGATATCATCGATAAGGATTGCAACCTTGCCTTCGATGTTACCTACGATATTCATGACTTCAGCGACATTTGGCTTTGGACGGCGCTTATCGATGATTGCGATTGGCGCTTTAAGTCTTTCTGCCATTTTTCTTGCGCGAGTAACACCGCCATGATCAGGAGATACGATGACGATATCGCCATCCAGATCTTTGTTTTTAAAGTGGTCAGCCAGAATTGGCACACCCATTAAATGATCGATCGGAATATCAAAGAATCCCTGGATCTGCGGCGCATGCAAATCAAGCGTGATGACACGTGTAGCACCTGCTGTTTCAAGCAGATTTGCTACAAGCTTTGCAGTGATTGGTTCACGGGCACGCGCTTTACGGTCCTGGCGGGCATAGCCATAATAAGGCATTACAATATTGATCGTTTTTGCAGAAGCACGCTTCAGCGCATCGATCATGATCAGCAATTCCATGATGTTTTCATTTACAGGTGAGCTTGTCGACTGGATTACGTACACATCGCAGCCACGGATACTTTCTTCGATATTGATCTGGATTTCTCCATCGCTGAATTGGGAAACAGAGCACTTTCCAAGCTCCACTCCGATGACATTAGCGATTTCCTGGGCAAGTTCAACGTTTGAGTTAAGCGAAAAAACCTTCAAATTTGGGTCTAGATACTGGTTTGACATTGTGGACCTCCAAGACTTATTTCTTTACGTTCATTTTCCCTACATAATCTTCTTTGTTGACTTGACGCGCACGCGCAAGAGCCAGTGCTTCACCTGGTACATCCTCCGTGATCGTGGATCCAGCTGCTACATAAGCTCCCTTGCCAATTGTAACTGGAGCAACAAGATTTGAATTGCAGCCAATGAATACGCCATCTTCAATCTTGGTTAAAAACTTGTTCTTGCCGTCATAGTTCACTGTAATGGAGCCGCACCCGATATTCACATCGGCGCCAACCTCAGCATCACCAATATAGCTTAAGTGGGAAGCCTTGCTGCCGCGGCCAAATACTGCTTTTTTGATCTCAACGAAATTACCGATTTTCACTTCATCATGGATATCAGAATCAGGTCTGATGTGAGCAAACGGACCAATGTTGACCTCTGAACCAATTTTGCTGCTGAACGCAGCAGACTGGCGGATAACTGTATTGTTTCCAATTTCACAATCGCTGATTTCACTATTAGGTCCAATCTGGCATTCAGAACCGATCACAGTCTGGCCGGAAATCGTTGTGCCCGGGAAAATAACTGTATCCTGGCCGATTGTTGCATCTGGTCCAATATACGTATTATCAGGGTCAATGATGGTTACACCGTTACGCATATGTGTCTCATTGATGCGCTTTTTCATCGTGCGCTCTGCTTCTGCAAGTGCCACACGATCATTAACGCCAAGCGTTTCAGCAAAGCTGTCAGTAACATATGCAGAAACGATTTCACCCTGGTTCTTCAGGATTTCAATCACGTCAGGAAGATAGTATTCTCCCTGGACATTATCATTGGATACTTTATGGATTGATTCGAATAACAGCTTGTTATCGAAGCAATAAGTACCTGTGTTAATTTCATTAATGCTTCTTTCCTGCTCTGTCGCATCCTTATGTTCAACGATTTTTTCAACAAAGCCTTCTGCATTCCTGACAATGCGCCCATATCCAGTTGGATCTTCCGCTTTTGCAGTCAGGATCGTCGCTTTTGCATTAGTCTCTTCGTGATGCTTAAAAAGAGCTTCCATTGTTTCTGCCTTGATCAGTGGAGTGTCTCCGCAAACGACGATGGTCACTCCCTCTTTGTCAGCCAGCATTTCCTCTGATTGCAGGACAGCATGTGCCGTACCGAGCTGCTCCGCTTGAAGCGCATACTGGCTGTCATTGCCTAGCTGCTCTTTCACTTTCTCTGCACCGTGGCCAACAATGGTCACGATGTCGTTTATATTAAGACTTTTCACCTGGTCAATAACATGCTGAACCATCGGCTTGCCGCATACAGGGTGAAGTACTTTGTACAACTTGGACTTCATTCTTGTACCCTGACCAGCTGCTAAAATGATTGCATAACGATTAGACATTAGCAGGCCTCCAATTTACCTTTTTATCCATTACGAATATATCTTAAATAGCCGGCCATTTCAAGAATAGAAGAGCAAGTACAATTATTTGTCAGTAATACCATGGGTCGTTTATTTGAAAAAATGTTTAATTTGCGGGAAAATGGGTTTAGGGATGATTGAATGCGGGGAAATAAAAAAGAGCCTTACTTATGCAGCAGGCTCTTGGTGACTTGCACTATATTTCTAGGAAGCGCCAGCTTCTTCGAATTCAACCTCTAATTCTCCTAAGCGGTGGTACTCTGCCAACACAGCTTCCTGGATCTTTCCGCGAGTACCCGAATTGATCGGATGCGCGATATCACGAAACTCGCCATCAGGAGTGCGTTTACTTGGCATTGCAACAAATAGGCCGTTGTTTCCATCAATCACCCTGATATCATGCACAACAAACTCGTTGTCAAGGGTAATGGAAGCGATCGCTCTCATCCGTCCATCTGTATTAACGCGGCGTAATCTTACGTCAGTTACTTCCATTCTGTTCACCACCTTTACAAATAGATAAAATTTCTAGTTAAATAATTCCACAATGAAATCAAAACTCCTTCTTTCTTTTTAAAATTTTTTTTTGAAAAAGAGCAAATCCATGAATATTTTCTTATTGTAAGCCTTAACATTTGGGGTTCCGAAGTAAAATTAGGCTTTTTCGACTATTGACGAAGCGTATATTGTGTCTGTTATTTAGAGATTTTGTTGGTTTTTGTCAAAAACTTTTAAGTTGTAAGTCTGGGACATTTTTTCTTAATAATTTGATTTTTAAACTCTGTTCCGAGGAAAGCGAAGCGCCTGGAACGGAAATTAACAGCCTGTTTAACAGAGCCAAAATAAAAAAACGCCCGTTTATTTAACGAGCGCTACTACTTCTATTTCTACCAATGCGTCTTTCGGCAGTCGAGCTACTTCCACTGTCGAACGGGCAGGCTTATGGGTATTGAAATATTCTCCGTATACTTCATTCAATTGAGCGAATTCATCCATATTCTTAATGAATACCGTAGCTTTTACGACTGTTTCCAGAGAAGCCCCGGCAGCTTCCAGCACTGCCTTCAGGTTTTTGAAGACCTGATGTGTCTGGTCCTGGATATCTCCTTCTACCATTACACCCTCGGCAGTCAAAGGAATTTGTCCTGAACTAAAAAATAGATTATTCACGACCACACCTTGTGAATACGGGCCAATCGCAGCTGGCGCATTTGAAGTTTGTACAATATTCATTTTTTCACCCCATGTGTTTTTTTAATAAGCCACTATGTTAGTACTATTCTTTCCGCATGAAGTAATTTCCTTCACTGACTGTGATTTTCCGTTCTTTTACATCCACATCGGAAAGGCGGACCAAGGAGAGATACTCATCGACCAATCTTTCTTCAATATTTTCAGATTCAACCAGAACAGCGATTCCAGCTAACTCCGCATTGAATTCTTCGAGCAGATTGATCATTCCATTAACTGTGCCGCCGGCTTTCATGAAATCATCGACGATCAATACCTTGGAACCTTGCGCTAAACTGCGCTTTGAAAGCACCATCGTCTGGATTCTTTTCGATGAACCGGAAACGTAGTTAATGCTGACTGTTGAGCCTTCTGTTACCTTGCTGTCCCGTCTCACGATCACAACAGGCACATTTAAATAGCTCGCAACAGCATAAGCAATCGGAATGCCCTTTGTCGCTACAGTCATTACAACCTCTATATCCTTTTTGGCAAAAGCAGATGCAAGCAGCCTGCCTACTTCCTGGACAATAGCCGGATTGCCAAGGATATCATTCATATAGAGATACCCTCCTGGCAAAAGCCTGTCCGGGCTTGCCATTACCGTACATAAGCCATTTATGATTTCCTTCGCTTTGTCATCATGAATGTTGACGTGGAACTTGACGCCGCCTGCAGCACCAGGTACAGTCTGCAGCACGCCGATTCCCCGCTGTTCAAAAGTTTCCTTGATGATTCCCAAATCTTCGCTGATCGAGGACTTGGCAGAACCATATTTCTCGGCAAAATAAGTCAGCGGTACCAATTGGCGAGGATGTTCAAGCAAGTATGTCGTCATATCAATCAAACGCTCGCTGCGTCTAAATTTCATTCAAGAACCCCCAAAATCCGAATGTTTAAGGTTAATATACCACCATTATACGGATTTAATCAAGGCTATGACGTTCACCTAACATCCTGACTGCGAAAACCTGATCACAGAAGCCTCTTAATCCATTGTAAATCCGATGCATTCTTGAATCGTGCTCGACAAGGCTGAAAACGGTAGGACCGCTTCCGCTCATCAATACAGCGTCTGCCCCAAACCGTTTCATTTGGTCCTTGATTTGTGCTACTTCAGGATATAACGACAGCGTAACGTCTTCCAGAACGTTGCCGACACTATTGCACACGCCTTTAAAATCACCATTTTCAATCGCCGAAATCATTTCTTTTGTAGGCGGATGCTGAATGCTGTCTACATTCAGGCGTCTATACACTTCAGCAGTGGATACGCCGATAAAAGGCTTCGCCAGGACAATCCAGCATGTCGGCGGAGCAGGAAGCTGTTGTATCACTTCTCCGCGGCCGGTTGCAAGCGCTGTTCCTCCATATACACAGAAGGAAACATCCGAACCGATTTCCGAACCCAGAACCGCAAGCTCATCCAGCGACAATCCAAGGTTCCAGAGCTCATTAAGCCCTCTGAGTGTTGCAGCCGCATCACTGCTGCCCCCTGCAAGTCCGGCAGCAACCGGAATGGTCTTTTCAATTCCGATGACTACTCCTTTTTTCACCCGGAATCTTTCCTTCAGCAAATGAGCCGCCTGGTATGCAAGGTTCCGCTGGTCATCAGGTACAAATCTATTATGGGAATGGATCACGATCCTGTCTTCCTCAAGTAAACTAAGTTCAATGCGGTCAGCCAAATCAATCGTCGTCATAACCATTTCCACTTCATGGTAACCGTCCGGACGCTTATGCAATACATCAAGCGACAAATTGATTTTCGCTGGCGCCTTCACTAAAATCTTCACTGCTTCCACCTACTTTAACGAATTCCACATTTTGTCCTATTTTACCACAAAACGATAAAAGTAAGACTCATCTCCACAAAACATTCCTTTATTTTATCATTTGGATAATGGGGAATACAGTAATTTCATGGAGAATCAGGGGGAAATGGGGGTACTAGTGCAGCTTATTGAATGGAGCAGACCCTTTAATTTTTCATTTAAATGGTGTCTCATTCCAGTTGATTGGCGAAGGTTCAGCTTGAAACGCATTGAGCGACTGGCTCAGTGCACTTCATTTGCTAAAAAACTGCTTGAACTGCATCGAGCGGCTGGCTTAGAACCATTCAGAAGCCATTTATCCATGTGAATTGTCTTGAGCAGCGCAACTATAACAATTCGCAAGCTATAAATCCGTTTGAATTGTTTTGGAAGCCGCTCCTATAACAATTCGCATGCCATTTTTTCATTTGAATTGTCTTGGGAGGCTCTCCTATAACAATTCAGAAACCATTTTTCTATTTGAATTGTCTTGGAAGCCGCTCCTATAACAATTCGCATGCCATTTTTTCATTTGAATTGTCTTGGAAGCCGCTCCTATAACAATTCGCATGCCATTTTTCCGTTTGAATTGTCTTGGGAGGCTCTCCTATAACAATTCGCATGCCATTTTTCCATTTGAATTGTCTTGGAAGCCGCTCCTATAACAATTCAGAAACCATTTTTCTATTTGAATTGTCTTGGAAGCCGCTCTTATGACAATTCAGAAACCATTTTTCCATTTAAATTGTCTTGGGAACCGCTCCTATAACAATTCGGATGCGATGTTTCCGTTTGAATTGTCTTGGAAGCCGCTCCTATAACAATTCGCAAGCAATAAATCCGTTTAAATTATCTTGAGAGTGGACTCCTAAGCTCATCGTTCCCGCAACCTATACAAAAAACTAAAAAAGCCGGAGCAAGATTGCCCCGGCACCACGATGGAGTTGAATTAGTTTGGTATTTAGCTTTTTCCGCCAGGTAGCTAAGCGGAAATTACTTTACGTTCTCCGCCTTAATAATAAGGCGGTTTGGCAGTGTCCCTGGAAATTTCCTTTTCAGGTCAGTGCTTCTGGTTCACAAGCTGCTGTTCAGCCAGCTCGATTGCCCGTTTCACCATATTGCCTGCGTCCTTGGCTTTAATGCCGCCCCAGCCTTCCTTTTGGACTACATCATAAAAACCAAGCTCCTTCGCAAGCTCTTCCTTTAACCTGTAAGACATAATCCCTCTTCTTCTGCCCACGAAAACCATCTCCTTTCACCATCGCGGCTTTTTTAGTATTTTTATAAAAGGAGTTTTTCATGTGAGCCTAATAATGTAAGAAGGATTTTTGGGCAAAATAAAAAGCAGCCAACCCGAAAGTCCACTGCCTGTACCCCATTGAGCCATATTAGCTCAATGCCATTGATCCTGTTGTATCCTCAAAGAAGGTAATTTCAACCGTTTCTGTTAAAACATCTGCGTAGCTGTACGAAACACGTTCAAAAGCATTTTCATCCTGGTCAAGCTCAATAACGAAAACAGAAGGATAAGTTTCCGCTAATACACCAGAACGTTCGATCGTCTTTCTGCGTCCGCCGTTGGCCTTTAGCAAGAGTCTTTTTCCTAGGTTTGAATCAAGAGCTTTTTTGATATCCGATAATGTTTTTGGCATTCGGTCCACCTCACTGTGTAAAGTATAACACGCTGACACCACTTTCGTCAAATAAAAACATAAATTATAACAGCTGTTAAAAATAAAAGTCAATATGTTTTCATCTTCTTTTTCTTCTAATTTTCAACATTTTTAGAGTAGCCTTTAACACATTAAAATATGTACATTAAATCCATAAAAAAACGCCGGGCTATGACTGGGCCTTCAGTCATAGCTCCGGCGCGTTCTTTTTATACGGCATTCCTGTCCTTAGTACACCCTTTGTTTCTATGCCTCCGAGTCCCTTGTCTCCCGTCAGCGTATTCCTTAGAACATCCCAGACATTGATCCGCTCCATGAAGGGTGTGAAACTGATTTTCGCTACAATGTACACTGGATCCAAAGCATGGATATTCACCCGTGATGGCGAGCTGGCAAAATTGGCTCCTGCATGGATCAGTGATTCGAAATGGGATTGGCAGGCTCCGGCGAATATCACTAGCTGATCAAGGTGAGGAATCTTTCTTCTTGCTTCCCTTACCGTCTGGACAAAGTGCCTGGAATGGCGGTAAGCGTTTATATCCTCGATTGGCCCTTTGGATTTTGAATAAGCATCATGGCCGGTTATCACCAGAATATCGGGGCGATAATAGTCGATCAGCTTACCCACCTTATCAGGCATTTCTTTTTCATTGCAGTGGATGCCATAGACCGGTACGCCCACTTTTTCATATAATGTCAGGCACTTCTTCAGATAATTCGGGTCTCCATCCAGATGGAGGACCTTTCCCGGCATCTGAAAATAATTATAGGATTTGCTGTAGCCCTCAGTTGACTCATATTCCTGCTTTTGCTGGAGCAAATCAACATCCTGCCGAAAGAGCTTATAGGATTGTTCTTCAAGTGACCTGAATTCCTGCGTCAGCCTCATCCGCACGCCAGGATCAATTTTCAATAAATCCTCGTATGGCGCATCAGCAATCAGCCGGAAATCCTCACCATATAAAATTGCGATTTTCTTGCCATTTATGTCTTTGATATCGATAACCCGGAACATAATATCACAACGATACGAAACCCTGCCGACGATATCCATGAGGTTAATGTTCACTAATCGTCACTCCAATTGCCCCAAACACAGGCCGCCTAAAATGGTTTTCCTTCATAAATTATGCAGTCACCCATAATCATGTGATTTTGGAAATGAGGGCTAGAAGAGTTTTAACTATAAAGTAATTGCAGGCAGGCTCCAATAAAAAAAGACCTGGATTCTCCAGGCCAAAAAAATCTTAATGAAAAAATGGATACAATGCTTCGCTCAGTCTTGCGAATTCTTCAATCGACAAGGTCTCTCCGCGGCGTGATTCCACGATTCCAGCCTGCTGAAGGGCAGCAATAATGCTATCCTTCTTCTGTTTCCCATCAGGCAGCTGGCTTGTCAGGTTATTGAGGATTGTTTTCCTTCTCTGTGCAAAGCTTGATCTTGTCACGAGGAAGAAGAAATCTTCATCTCTTACTTTTACCGGCGGTTCATCATGCAGCTTCAGCCTTATGACGGCTGAATCGACATTTGGCTGCGGCATGAATACTGTCTTAGGAACAATCATGACTGTTTCGGCAGTTGTATAATATTGCACAGCAATAGATAGGGAGCCGTATTCCTTCGTACCAGGCTTGGCCGAAATCCGGTCAGCGACCTCTTTCTGAAGCATGCAGACAATTCCCCGGATTGGCAGTCTTTCTTCAAGCAGCTTCATCAGGATCGGTGTCGTTACATAATACGGAAGATTGGCAACGACCATTACATCCTCCTGGCTGGCAAATTCCGTTTCAATTACTGCCCGGACATCCGCCTTCAGTACATCACTGTGAATGATTTTCACATTAGGATAGGGAGAAAGTGTATCTTCCAAGATCGGCAGCAGGCGCTGGTCGATTTCGAAGGCCACAACTTTTTCAGCCCTTTTTGCCAATTGCTCGGTCAGTGCTCCAATTCCGGGACCGATTTCAATTGCCCCGCTATGCTCGGTTAACTCTGCATGGTCAACAATCCGGTTCAGGATATTTGTATCGATCAAAAAGTTCTGGCCAAGGCTCTTTTTAAACGAAAAGCCGTATTTATCAAGAATTTCTTTCGTTCTTACAGGTGTCGCTATATCTTTATGCATCTTGCTCCTCCTTAAGGATTTCTGCCAGTGCATCCGCGAAATCCTGTCTATTAACCTGAAACATCATCAGACGCTTGTGCAGCTGCTTGCCGTTGGTATAGCCAATTTTTAAAAGCTTGCCAAGCTTTTCCCGTCTTTCTTTTGAACCGGGGCCGCCAACCAATCCAGCGTCAAGCAAGTCCTCATGGGTAATTTCTTCGACCGCTTCCGCATCCATCACCTGGGCATCCTTCAGTGCCTCCCTGATCACTTCAGGGGAAGCATGCTCTACTCCAAGCCCGCGGCCCGATTTCGGCTTTGCTAATTCCCGCGGTATAAACGCATGCTTACAGCCGGGGACATTTTCGGATATTGTGTTGCGGATTTTTTCACCTGGAAAATCCGGATCGGTAAAAACAATGACACCGCGCTTTTCATGGGCATTCCGGATTCTTTCAATCGTTTCCGCATTGATGGCAGATCCATTCGTTTCAAGTGTATCGGCATCCACTGCCCTGCGGATCGCAGTCGTATCATCCTTACCCTCTACAACGATGATTTCTTTTATTTTCATGTTTCCTCCATAGAGCTTTTATCCTTGGCAGAAGTTAAAAAAAACATCAGCTGCCATTTAAAATTTTTTTATTTTTTCTGTGAAATAGTTGAAACATTTCTGCAATATAATCGTCTATATAGGTGTAATCTTTTTTAGATTAAATTTTAGCCAGGCGGGTAAACATCGATTAAGACTCTACTTATTATACCTTAAACTGATTTAAGCTAAAAAACAAAAATGCAGAGGAAAACTCCCCTGCATCCATGTATTAATTCAGGATTTTGATTTTTACGCGTTTATTTCCCCAGCGGAATGCATCCGATTTAGATGGGAAAAAGACATCAATTTTAAAGCCCTTTATTGCAGAGCCTGTATCAGCGGCTATTGCATACCCATAGCCTTCAACGTATACTTTTGTACCTAATGGAATAACCCTCGGATCCACTGCGATTACTTTCGCATTTGGATTTGCCCTTAAGTTGAGTCCAGTTGCTGTGTAACCAGAACAGCCATTGCAATTAGCCGTATACGCAGTAGAAGACACATAAATTTCCTTGCCTTCAGGCTCGCTTGAACCACGGGAAACCTGAGCCACAATGACCTTTGTTCCCATTGCCACGACTTTATCCTGTTTTTCCTTCATTGTCTTCTCGTTGACCAGTTTTCTTGACACTTCCTTGCCATTCTCCAGGATCACTTCATAATGCTTGGAGCGCAATCCTTCCTGGCCCTCTGTCACGACTTTTTGTTTACCTTTTTCCAGATGCTTATCATTTTTGGTGATGACTGCGTACTTAATTGGTTCTTCCACTACATCGGTGACTTTTTCAACTCGAATAACATTAATCACGGCATTTTCTGTAACTGTCTGATTAAGCTCAGGTTCAACACGGTCTAATTCATTTAGTGTGATTCCTTGCTGTGATAAAAAGTCAGCGACCGTAGTCGAAGTCGACCACACATCTTGCTTCTTTCCGCCTACTACAAGCGCCAGCGGGAAAGCTCTTTGAATGGCAATCTTCATATCCTTTTTCAGTTTAGCGTCTGGGTTTAGGTTTAACTTGTCGTGCTCATTTAAAACAATCTTCTGTTCCTTCAGGAAGTCATGGACGGTATCGGCTGATGTCCAGTACGTTTTCGTTTCCTGTCCTTGTATTACCTCTACCTGTTTTGCCGGCTTCCACACAATGGCTAGATTATGCTCTACTTTCGTGTTTGCCGCCAGCGATAAATAGTCCTCTGAGCGTAATGATATATTGAGATCATTAAATAGTTCCTGGATTGTATCTGCGTGTGTTTTAACTACTTTTTCCTGTCCATCCAGGGTCAATGCAACGGTCTTCTTGGTTCCTTCATACATGAAGATTCCCAGAGCAGCCGCAAAAACTAGGAAACTAGCAGAAAAAATCACCAGCTTCTTCTTACTCAAAGTCTTGGAAAACAGGTTTTTCATACTATTAACCACGATGAAAAACGCCTCCTCTTCTCGGAGTGATTATAAAGATATTGTTGCCGACTTGTCAACCCAGACACCCCTGCCAAAGGTAATCCCTATTATGCTAGAAGCTCCATAAAAAGGAAAGCAAGAGTTATCGACACGGTTATCCTATGTTCCAAGTGAGACATGTAGAACTTTTTAGAATCACAAAATCTTTGGACAACCTTGCTGATAAATCGACAACATTCTCTATCACTTTATGCCGAATAATTTTTTTGCATTTTGGGCTGTTGCCTCTGCAACCTCTTCAAGAGTTAGCCCCTTGAGACCCGCAATCTCTTCGGCGACCAATTTTACATAGGCCGGTTCATTTCTCTTCCCGCGATATGGATGCGGTGTTAAATACGGACAATCTGTTTCCACCAGGAGACGCTCCAATGGAATGGCTTCTGCCACTTCTTTTGGTTTCTTTGCGTTCTTGAATGTAACCGGTCCGCCGAGCGAAATGTAGAAGTTCATATCAATGCATTCAAGGGCCGTTTCCACACTGCCGCTATAGCAATGCATGATTCCGCCGACTTCCCCTGCATTCTCTTCCTTTAAAATTTCAACTATGTCTGCTGTTGCGTCTCGATTATGTATGATGATTGGAAGCTTAACTTCTTTCGCCAGCCTGATTTGCTTGCGGAAAACTTCTTTTTGGATCTCCTTCGGCGACTTATCCCAGTAATAATCGAGCCCCATTTCTCCAAGAGCCACAACCTTTGGATGACTTGACAGCTCTTTAAGCCATTCGAGGTGTTCCGGAGTCATGTCAATCGCATCAACTGGATGCCAGCCTACACTCGCGTGGATAAAATCGTACGTCTCCGCCAGCTCGATCGCTTTTTTGATCGTCTCTTCATCGAATCCGACAACGACCATATTGGTTACACCATCCGCAAGTGCCCTGTCAATGACCTCCTGAAGATCCTCGTTGAATTGTTCTGCGTTTAAGTGAACGTGTGTATCAAAAAGCATTTCCAAACTCCTTTACTGCACTGCTCACAGTTTCATTTTACCTGCCATGCATTTCATATGAAATGGACAGGCAGCCAAGTTTTAAAAATTGTGATAAAGTTTTGTCGATATCATAACTTTTTTAAGCAGCAGTGGTCAAATTATTGGTCCCTGATTTTTAAAAACCCGACAATTGACGGGCTATGATGAACGAAAAATAGAGCACATCATTGTAAGGATTTACATAAAAAACAAGAAAAAACCTGAAAAATGTTACACATGGAACATTTCCAGGTTTTCCTTATATTTCTTTACTTCACTTTTGCGCCTACTGAAAGTGAATCATCTACAGATGCAAGGGACATCACACCATCCTTTTCACCTGCAAGAATCATCCCTTCGGAAAGCTCTCCGCGAAGTTTAACCGGCTTAAGATTTGTTACGCAAATAACCTTTTTGCCAATCAGGTCTTCCGGCTTATAATATTTTGCAATCCCTGAAACCACCTGGCGTTTTTCATATCCAAGGTTCAGCTGAAGCTTAAGCAGCTTATCTGCCTTCTTAACCGGCTCTGCATGAATGACCTCTGCCACTCTGAGCTCAACCTTCATGAAATCATCAATCGTGATTTCTTCCTGCTGTTCAGGCTTTTCCTCTTCAACAGGCGCAGCCGCGGCCGGAGCAGATCCCTGCATTTTCTCTTTGATAAACTCAACCTCTTCCTTCAAATCAAGACGAGGGAAAATCGGCTCACCCTGTACAACCTTCGTGCCTGCTGGAATTTCGCCGAAGTTCTCTAGGCTTTCCCATGATTGAAGTGACTCGGTCGGAACATTCAGCTGTGCAAAAATCTTATCAGGAGTCCTTGTTAAGAATGGCTTCAATAGAACGGCAACCCTTCTCAAAGACTCAGCAAGATGGACCATGACACTCGCTAACTCATCTTTCTTTTCCTCATCCTTCGCAAGCACCCATGGCTGAGTTTCATCGATGAACTTATTGCAGCGGCTGACCAGCTGCCATACAGTCGTCAAGGCAACGGAAAACTCCATTTTCTCCATCGCGTCTTCGTATTTCTGGACCGTCTCTTTATTTACTTCCAGCAGCTGCTTTTCAAATTCCCCTTCGGAGCCTTTGTAAGCAGGGACTTCTCCATCGAAATATTTGTTGATCATCGCAACTGTTCTGTTCAGCAGGTTGCCCAGGTCATTGGCAAGATCAAAATTGATTCTTTCAACAAAGCCTTCAGGCGTGAACACACCATCGGAACCAAATGGAACTTCACGCAGCAGGTAGTAGCGGAGCGCATCAAGGCCATAGCGGTCAATCAGCGTAACCGGATCCACTACATTCCCCTTCGATTTTGACATCTTTCCATCCTTCATCAGCAGCCAGCCATGGGCGAAAACCTTTTTAGGAAGCGGAAGATCAAGCGCCATCAGCATGATTGGCCAATAGATCGTATGGAAACGGACAATCTCCTTACCAACCAGGTGGACATCCGCAGGCCAGTAGTTCAAATACTTGGAATCATCCTCAGTACCGTAGCCAAGCGCAGTTATATAGTTCGATAATGCATCTATCCATACATAAATGACATGCTTTGGATCTCCAGGGACTTTTACACCCCAGTCAAAAGTCGTACGAGACACAGCCAGGTCTTCAAGTCCTGGTTTGATGAAGTTGTTGATCATTTCATTCTTGCGTGACTCTGGCTGGATGAATTCTGGATTCTCTTCATAATACTTCAGCAGCCTGTCAGCATACTTGCTCATTTTAAAGAAATAAGATTCTTCCTTGACCTTTTCAACGGGACGCCCGCAGTCAGGACAGTTTCCATCCTCAAGCTGCCGGTCCGTATAGAAGGATTCACATGGAGTACAGTACCAGCCTTCATACTGGTCAAGGTAGATATCCCCCTGCTCCAAAAGCTGGGCAAAAATCTTTTCGACAATCTGCTTATGGCGATCCTGCGTCGTGCGGATGAAGTCATTATAGGAAATATCAAGCTTTCCCCAAAGCTCCTGGATGCCCTCGACAATTTCGTCTACATATTGCTGAGGAGTAATGCCCTTTGCTTCCGCATTGCGCTGGATTTTCTGCCCGTGCTCATCCGTTCCTGTCAAATACATGACATCAAAGCCGCGAAGCCTCTTGTATCGTGCCATAGCGTCACCAGCTACCGTCGTGTAAGCATGGCCGATGTGCAGGTTGCCGCTAGGATAGTAAATAGGTGTTGTAAGATAAAAGGTTTTCAGTTTCTCTTCCATGAAGATCCTCCTTAACTAAACTGCTAGTTCATTCTAATAGTAGTTATTATACCAGCTAATGCATTGGCTTTCCTACTCTGTTGCAAAAAAACCCCTGCCCGCGGGCAAGAGCTTAAAAGATTCAAAACAACAATGAAGGCATGCTTCCAAATCAATGGAGAATAGAGCACTATAAAGTTATTTAACAACATTTCATGAAGCAAAAAGCTTGGAACGAAAATCATCAGCTTAATTTCAGCTATTTTAATTATCACTCTGTTAAATCACATTGTTGAATTTAAATCCTGTTGATTGTAGTGGAAGGCGCGTAGACTCCTTCGGGATGTAGTGGGCAGGTGAGACCCCGCAGGAGCAAAGCGACGAGGAGGCTCACCGAACACCCCAAGAAGAATTTGCTCATGAAAAAGCCGGCAGTTGGGCTTTTTTATAATTCTTCAGAGGAAAGCGAAGCGCCTGGAACGAAAATCAACAGCCTCATTTAGCAGTGCATCATAATCAAAAAAAGGATAAAAAGCCTAATAGAATGATTGCCTTTTCTATCCTCAAAATATACCCAATCCATGGAAATTGTGCAATGTAACGTAAATATGACAAACTCATGACATTTTGTCGAAATAAATGTAGAAATTTGTCGAATTACGGAGTAAATATTATTATAACAAAAACATTTTTTGTTGATCTCCCAGCCAATAATTCTGCCGAAAACCTTTAATTCAAAGGATTTTCCATCGTAAAACCTTGATGTAAAAAGGTTTGCAGGCTGTGTTAAAAATTGTTAATTAAAGAAAAATAAATTAATTGACGGTAATTGGAATCGCTGGTATTATAAAACCAATAGAAAAAAATATGTCGAAAAATGACGATAACTTATATAGGGGAAAATGAGAGGAGACTATTTTACTATGAAATCTACTGGTATTGTACGTAAAGTTGATGAGCTTGGCCGTGTGGTTATTCCAATCGAATTAAGAAGAACTCTGGGTATCGCAGAAAAGGATGCTCTTGAAATTTATGTAGATGATGACCGCATCATCCTGAAGAAATATAAGCCTAACATGACTTGCCACATCACTGGTGAAGTTTCAGACAATAACATCACATTGGCAGGCGGCAAACTGATCCTTAGCCGTGAAGGTGCTGAACAGCTTCTTAAAGAAATTCAGGGAAGCTTCGAGCCTGTAAAAGCTTAATAAATCATACAACAAGGCCGTGGTTCCTCCCACGGCCTTTTTTATATTTTCTTATCCATGAATATGGTACGCCTGGTACACATCTCTCTTTTGCATACCCCTGTCTTTAGCTGTTTGTTTAATGGCATCCTTTGAATTCATATTTTTTTCTTCTATATAATGTTCAACATGCTCATTAAGGCTTAATTCATCCCACCATTGGGTTTCTTCTTCATCCAACGAACCATTTGCTGATCCCTCGATGATCAAAACAAATTCACCGCGCACTTCATCTGCCTGAGCCCATTCCAGAGCTTCAGCGATTGTCCCTCTTATGAATTCTTCATATTTCTTCGTCAGTTCACGGCAGAGAACGATTCTTCGGTCACCCAGTCCCTCAAACATCAAACTTAATGTTTCCTTCAGCCGGTGCGGCGACTCATATAGGACAATAGTCGCTGTCTGTTTTGCCAATGCCTCAAGCTCTTTCCTTTTCTCCTTCTTGCCCCTCTGTAAAAATCCATAATAATAAAAAGGCTGTGGAAGGATTCCTGAGGCAATCAAAGCTGTCAATGCCGCATTGGCTCCCGGCAGTGGGACTACGGTTAAGCCCTCTGAAATTGCTTCTGCCACCAGCTCTGTGCCCGGGTCGGAAATCGTTGGCATGCCCGCATCGCTTACAAGTGCAATCTTGGCGCCATCCTTTATTTTTTCAATCAGCTTATGCCCGCTGCTTTCCTTATTATGCTCGTGGTAGCTAGTAACCGGAGTTTCAATCTCAAAATAATTGCAAAGCTTCTTCGTGTTCCTTGTATCTTCTGCCGCAATCAAATCTGCTTCCTTCATGATCCTGATTGCCCTGAAGGTCATATCCTCAAGATTGCCAATCGGGGTTGGAACAAGATACAGGATTCCTTTTTCATGCTCACGCTCAAAGCTTTTCTGCTGCTGCATATAATCCACCCATTTCTTTTAAAAGAAAATCTTCCTTCTTTTTTCGTGTCCATTGCTTGAATTCATACTCTGCTTTAAGGGCATCGCTTTTATCATTGAATGCTTTGGAATACAGAAGCTGGACTGGTCCCCGGCCCCTGGTGTATTTAGCCCCTTTTCCTTCATTGTGCATCTTGAGCCGGCGGCTGAGGTTATTCGTGTAGCCTGCATAAAGGCTGCCATCCTGGCAAAGTAATGCATAGAAGTAATGATTAGCTGCTTCCATATAAAATCTCTTTCACAACAGGAGTATATTCATTATTTTCATCATAGACAATCAGCGGCTCCAGAATCTTAAGGTCCGGACTGCCATCCTTAATGGCTTCAATCAATAAGATATTGGCTTCCTTCCCAGCCTTTGGATAGACAAACTGAATCCGTTTAGGCTCAAGGCGATACTTTCTCATCAGCTCGATGATATCAATCAATCTTCCCGGACGATGGACGAATGCGACCTTTCCTCCCTGTTTTACCAGCTGGCTTGAAGCCTTGATTGCGTCTTCCAGTGTGCAAAGGATTTCATGCCTAGCGATTGCCAGATGCTCATTCTCATTGATTTCTTCCCTCGAAGGCGTAGGAAAATAGGGTGGATTGCATGTCACGACATCATATTTTTCAAAGCCGAGCTGCTTTGGAGCCTCCTTTATATCACCGTGGACCATTTGCAGCCTGTCTCCAAGCTGGTTATACTCTATGCTGCGGACAGCCATATCATATAATCGCTCCTGTATCTCCACTCCAATAATCGTTCCCTTTGTACGTGCGCTCAAGAAAAGTGGAATGACTCCATTGCCGCTGCACAGGTCGACGACCTTCCCTTTTTGGATCGGCACCCACACGAATCTTGCGAGCAGCACCGCATCAAGGGAAAAAGAAAAAACATTCGGGCTCTGGATGATCCTTAAATCCTCCGCCAATAGATAATCCAGTCTTTCATCTTCTTTTAGGTTAACCATACTAAAAAGCTCCTTTAAAAATAAAGCTCTTTTCTCAAACTTTGTTGCTATTGACAACAAAATAGGATTGAATTACTCAAGTTTCTTCCCAAACTTATCGCTTATTATGAGAAAAGAGCTTGCTAACTTAGTACCGACATACAAAATGGCTTTTATCACGTTAAAATCGGCTTTTTGATTTTAACAACAATCTTTACGAAAACAGCCAAAAATAAAACCTTATAAAAATAGCCTTCCCTATGCAGGAAGGCTGCCAATTATTTTTTATTAAGAAATGATAAACAAAACAGGCAATCCTCTTTGCGCGGGCTGCCAAAATGCAGATTGCAGATGTGGAAGCCTTCCTGGTATAGCCGTGCAAGGTTATCATAGCCCTCGCCGATATCTACCAGATTTTTTTCGCTCTGTAGGGAGTTGCTGTCCTCTTTAGCGCCTTTCTTAATGTTTGGATCCTTTTTGCCAATGGACTGATCCAGACGACGTCTTAAATGCTCATTTTCCAGCTTCAAGGAGTTATTCTCTTCAAGAATCTCTGCCAAATGCTGTTTTAACTCACCAAGCTGACTGTATAAATCACCTATTTGTGATTCCATATTGCTTACTGAGTCAAAGATATCTTTTTTATCCACTTGTTCCACCTCATTAATCTGTGGATGATTGTTACGATACAGCTCCTGCTTCCTGTATTTCCTCAAGTGTGAACTCCAGCACTCTTTCCTGGCCGGCTACATCAACTTGCATTATCCGTTCGAGGATATTAAGTCCTACTACTTTTCCAGGACCATTAGGTGTCACAATCATAGCACCCAGGTCAGGAAGCTGCTCCTTCGCTGTTTCATACTCATCATTCTCATATTTCAAACAGCACATGAGCCTTCCGCATAGCCCGGAAATCTTCGTAGGATTCAGTGAAAGGTTTTGATCCTTGGCCATCTTGATTGAAACTGGATCAAAGTCCCCCAGGAAAGTTGAACAGCAAAGCATTCTGCCGCAAGGGCCAATGCCGCCAAGCATTTTTGCTTCATCGCGGACGCCAATCTGGCGAAGCTCGATCCTTGTCCGGAATATGGAGGCCAAATCCTTGACCAATTCCCGGAAGTCGACACGCCCGTCAGCCGTGAAGTAAAAAATGACTTTATTGCGGTCAAATGTATATTCAACATCAACCAGCTTCATATCCAGCTGATGTTCATTCACTTTATCACTGCAAACATCATATGCTTCCTTTGCAGCTGTTTTGTTTTCTTCGACAATAAGGCGATCCTTCTGATCCGCAATTCTGACTACCTTTTTCAGAGGCAGGACTACATCCTTCTCGCCAACCTGTTTACGGGGAGTAACCACTCTTCCGAACTCTACACCCCTGACAGTTTCAACAATAACGAATTCGTCCTTTTGAATTGAGAGATCACCGGGATCAAAATAATAAATTTTTCCCGCTTTTTTAAAACGGACACCTACTACATCATACAAGTGTAGATCCCTCCTGCAATTTTAACACCAGCTCCTCCATGAGCAGCTGGGGATTCATATTGGCATGCAGCTTCCTCTTCGCCTCCAGAATGGCTGCCATTTGTTCGGTAAGACGCCGTCCGGATGTCTGTAATGCAAACTGTTCTAAACGTGAGCTTTCGTTTAGATACACAGCCTGGTCTTTCTTGCCAAGCTGAATGTATAGTAAATCCTTAAAAATAAGAAGTAATAAATCCAAACCTCGATCGATTTGTTCTTTCTCTTTGAAGTGCATAAACCAGTTTTCCTGCAGCGTGACCATAGCTTCCAGGGAATTCTTTTTTAGCACTTCATATAATTTTAACACTATTTTTTGTGCTTGTGCAAACCAATCATTGTGACTTATTTCCAAAGCTTCTTCCAAATTATTCGTCAGCTGCGCCACCAGGGGAGCCATATTCGGGTTAACCCCATTCGCAACCAGCTGTTCTGCCATATTTTTAGGAGATAAAGGCGTGAAATTGATGAGCTGGCATCTGGATAAAATTGTCGGAAGCATCTGCTGCGCCTGCTCGGTAATCAGCACTGCGACTGTCCCTGCATGGGGCTCTTCAAGAAATTTCAGCAAGCTGTTCGCAGCATTCGTCGTCATGCGATCGGCATGGACAATCGTGTACAGTTTATTTTTGGATTCCACCCCTGTTTTGGAGAACTCCTCCTGCAGCTGCTGGATCTGCCCCTTCTTGATCGACAGTCCATCAGGCTCAACAAGATGGATATCGGGGTGGTTGCCATTATTGATCCTTTTACAGTTCAAACAGCTCTCACAAGGCTTATAACCGTCGATTGGAGCCAGGCAATTGATACTTTTTGCAAGCAGCATGCTGATATCCTTTTTACCGGTCCCTCTCATACCTTCAAATAAATACGCATGGGCTATTCGATTTTTCAGGATGCTGTTTTTTATCATTTTTAAAACATTTGGCTGCAATTCCTCCAGCTCGTCCCACGTTTTTGCCAATGCGATCACTCTCTTACGTATATAAATTAATCAATAAACCTTTGATTTCTCCTACTCTTCCGAGAATATCAATCTGTTCATCTTTCTTATTCATCAGCTCTTCGGTCAGGTCAACCAGCTTATCATCAATCGTCTCCACCAGCTTCAACGCCCGGCCTTCTCCAAACTGATTCCAGCTATGCGAATGCTTAAGCTCCATCCCAAAGTTAACAGCTTCCTTCACAAATTGTTTTACAAGTGTTTTAAACTTGGCCAAATCCTTAAATGTCCGGGATCTTGAAAGCCGCTCACCAGCTGAATCAACTTCTTTCATTAGCTGCTGAAGCTGTCCAAGCTGCATTTTGTGCTCCTGCTTCTGTACAAGCTGATTAAAATTGACCCCAGTACCTGGCTGCTGCTTCTGTTCCTGGCGTACTTTATCAACATTTACACGCAAATCCTGATTAATTTTCATCTGCTGCTAAACCTCCGCGCCTGCCTATTAAAATTGATGAAACTGCTCTACAGGCAATACGAATACTGTTGCTCCGCCAACTTCAACTTCCACAGGATATGGGACGTAGGAATCAGCATTTCCTCCCATCGGCGAAACCGGTGCCACCAGCTGGTCTCTTGATTTACAATTATCCCTGATGACATCCAGTGCCTTTTCCACTCTGATGTCTTCTGTTCCTATGATAAACGTGGTATTTCCCGATTTTAAGAATCCACCCGTACTTGCCATCTTAGTTGCACGAAAATTATGGTCAACCAATGCATTCGACAGACGATTGCTGTCCTGGTCCTGGACCACTGCTAAAATTAATTTCATCCATGTTCCTCCTAGGCTCTATTTGTAAACCTTCAACATTTTATTCCGTAACATTTGTATTCTCATTATAACAGGATTAACGTGACAAGACATGAATTAAACTAAAAATACCAGAGGCTTCCAATAGGTAAAGCGGAAGCGCCTTAATCCCCGAACACAGCTAACCTAAGTGAATCAATAATCTATTTAAAAAGAATTGTAAAAAACAAGCCTCAAAAGAACCTAAGGCTTGTCTGGCAATGCTTTATCTATTCAATTGAGCCTTAATTTTCGATTCAGCTTCCTCATACACTTCTTCAAGCTTTCTTGATGCATCAATCTTTACAATCCGGTCCGAGAATCTGTCTGCAAGAATCATATAGCCTTCCTGCACTTTTTTATGGAAATCAAGATTCTCCAAATCCAGCCTGTTAACTTCCCGGCCCTTATTTTTATTGATTCGTTCAAGTCCCAATTCTGGTGAAAGATCAAAGTATAAAGTCAGCTGCGGCATCATATCTTCGATTGCAAATTTATTAATGGAATATACCTCGTCAATTCCCAGTCCGCGCGCATGGCCTTGATAAGCAAGTGAACTATCAACAAATCTGTCACAAAGAACAATCTTACCCGCTTCCAGTGCCGGCTTCACCTTCTCAGCTAGATGCTGCCTTCTTGCAGCTGCATACAGTAATGCTTCTGTTCGTGAGTCCATCGCAGTGTTATTAGTATCCAAAATCACCTTCCGGATCTGCTCAGCGATTTCAATTCCTCCAGGCTCCCTTGTTGCCATAACATCAAAACCCTGCTCTGCCAGATTTTCAGAGAGCATATTGATAATTGTTGTTTTTCCTGAACCATCCGGGCCTTCTATTGTAATAAAAATTCCGTTTGCCACTTTATTTCCTCCAACTCTTAAACACTTTTATTTTTCCAGCCTCCAGCTGCTCTCCGCCCTGGATTTTAGCCCCGGCCTTTTTTAGATATGTAATATATTGAATATCCTCATCCGTTAAAGCTTCTCCCGGCAGACAATAAGGAACTCCGGGAGGATAAGGAATAATTGATTCCGCACAGATTCTCCCGATGGCTGTTTCAAGCTCAACTGCCTCGATTGCCTGGCCTTCCATTTCTTTGTAGCTAACCGCTAGTGTGGATACAATTTTTTTGTGGGTTGCTTGCTGCTCACTATTGGCATCTCCAATAGGATTATCACTTACAGCCTCCTTAAGTTTAGCTGCTGTCTCCTTCCACTTGAAGCCCATCCCTTTTTTCAGCAAGGGCAGAACAAATAGCACATTGTAAGGGTCAGCTAATTCAGTAAAGATTCCCTTTGATTCTAAAATGCTTTGAAGCTCAAAACCAGACATGGTGCCTCGAACAGAAATAGTCATTTTTAGAGGGTCATTAGACTGTAGCAATTTTACATTTTCTAAAGTATTTACCACATTCCTGAAGCTCTCAATCTCCTCTTGAAGATAGTGAAGATCCTCAAAGCTGTATGTTCCCAGATAGCTGCGCGCTATATCCAGTGATGCCATCAGCGGATAAGAAGGACTGCTCGATTGCAGTGCCTGCAGGTAGAACTCCAGCCGGCTTTTCGATATCAAATTGGTTTGAAAATGAAGGAAGGCCGCCATTGTCATCGCCGGCAGGGTTTTATGCGCAGATTGCACTACAATATCGGCTCCCAGCGAAACGGCAGACTCCGGAAAATAATCTCCTGCAGTAAAATGAACCCCATGTGCCTCATCCACCAATACAGGGATGCCATGCCTATGCGCTTCATCAATAATGCTCTTAAGGTCATATGTTAATCCATAATAATTGGGATAAGTTAAAATAAGTGCCTTTGCATCAGGAAATAGTTTAATTCCTTCTCTCACAGCAGAAAGGCCCAATCCACCTGCCACACCATATTCCCTGTTATAATCCGGACTGATAAATACCGGTCTTGCCTTGGCCATTCTAATGGCATTCATGATCGACTTATGTGAATTGCGCTGTACAAGCACTACATCATCTTCTTTAAGGGCTGCCATAATCATCGACAGGTTCCCAACAGTCGACCCATTAATTAAAAAATAACTTTTTTCTGTCCTGAATAAATCCGACAGCAGCGTTTCCGCCTCTAATATAACGCCCTCCGGTGAGTGCAAATCATCGAGCCCAGAGATTTCAGTCGCATCCAGTTTTAAGATATCACTGAAAAAGGACTGTCCCTTTTTCAAAAAAACATCCCCAAATTTATGGCCAGGAACATGAAAAGAGACTGGCTTTCCTTTTATATGCTTTACTAATTGATCAAACAAAGGTGTTTGAGATTGATCCATACGTTCACCTTTTTACATTCAAATTCATACCTATCTATTCTAACATTGATTTTCAGCAAAAAAAATAAAAGCTCTAATTAAGAGCTTTTAACTATAGATCTCAGGATTGGTAACTTTCCTTAGCTTTTCCACGTAATATTTATATTTAGGATCACTCGTATCAGTCTTGATCATGATGCTTTCGCACTCTGTGCAAATAAATGAAGTATATAGGTGTATTCCAGCCACTTTCGTCTGTTCGCAAACGACACATGTTTCCCCAACTTGTTTTCTTGCTAAAAGCGAACCCAAATTCTCCACCTCCGTACACCTATTGTTGCCAGGAGCCCCTATTTGTATACAATTTTCCGAATAATATTTTAGAAAGTTTAATTGTTTTATATTTTATGATTGACTTTCCATTTCCTTGTATGTCTTATGACAATTTAGGGTTGGTTTATTATCAATTCATCAACAAATTCAGTGTACTATGCGTGATTTAGGTTGATTTTAAATAGTAATTTTAGTCGGGACAGCCCTTATGCAATAACAAAGCTGATTGAATGATTCGGTAAAATTAGTGCACTGATCCAATTTCCAATCAAAATAATATTCAGCTCCGAAAAGCACTGGCCGACTAAGAACGCAACGTCCTGTGGCAACGTCGGCACTAGAACATCGTGTCCGTCGGAGGGTCTGCCAGTGAAGTCGTTCTTTGACTTCATTGTCAGGACCGAAGCTCTCGAGGAGTTAGGAGCCGCAGCTAGACAAGTGTCTCGAGAGGCTAGGCGCTGGAGATGGATTAAGACAACCCATATAGTTATCCATATCAATAACATTTTATAATTTCCTATACACAAAAAAAGAACAGCCATATCAGCTGTTCCTTCGCGTGCCCGGCGGCGTCCTACTCTCACAGGGGGAAACCCCCAACTACCATCGGCGCTGAGAAGCTTAACTTCCGTGTTCGGTATGGGAACGGGTGTGACCTTCTCGCCATCGCCACCAGACTATTTGTTTGAGGTTTTGTACC